>NZ_JBKKAP010000053.1:0-3874 GCF_046714615.1 Paeniglutamicibacter sp. | reverse complement strand
GCATCGGCACCCCGGCGCTGGCGACCCGCGGCTTCTCCGAGGCCGCGTTCGTGGAGGTCGCCGACATCATCGCAGAGACCCTCATCGCGGGCACCCGGGAGGGGAACGAGGCGACGCTCGCGGCCCTCAAGGACCGCGTCCATGCCCTGGCCAACGCCCACCCGCTGTACCCGGATCTGGCCAAACTGGTCTAGTCCCGGACTCCATGCATGATGCTGCGAGCCCGGGACCCGAACGGTCCCGGGCTCGCGGTCTCTGCACCGCCTGCCGTGTTGCGCATCACACGCCTCGTGTTTCCGCCGTCCACCATCGAGAACCACCGCAGCAGTACTTACGAAGGAAGCTTGTTCAATGGCTATCAGTGTTTTTGATCTTTTCACCGTCGGCATTGGGCCATCGTCATCACACACGGTGGGACCCATGCGCGCCGCCTACGCCTTTGCCGCGAAGCTGGTGCGCGAGGAAAAGCTCGTGCAGACCGCCTCGCTGCGTGTTGATGTCTACGGGTCGCTGGCCGCCACCGGCCGCGGCCACGGAACCTTCACCGCGATCATGCTCGGCCTGGAAGGCTTCGAGCCCGAGGCCATCCTGCCTTCGGAGGTCGATACGCGACTCGATGACATGGCGGCAACCGGCAAGCTGCAATTGTGCAAGGCGCTGGGGGCGGGCAAGGAAATCGACTACAAGGTCGAGGACATGATCCAGCACCCGCTCACGATCCTGCCGCGGCACACCAACGGCCTGAAGATGGCTGCCCTGGATGCCGAGGGCAACGTCCTGGCGGAGGACACCTATTATTCGGTGGGCGGCGGCTTCATCGTGCGCGAGGGCGCCGAGGAGAAGCTTGCTGCCAACCTCGAGGATGCGCTCAACGCGCAGCCCTACCCCTTCACCACCGCGGCAAGGCTGCTGGAGCACTGCGCCACCTCGGGCCTGTCGATTGCCGGGGTCATGGCCGCCAACGAAGAGGTCTACCGCTCCAAGGAGGAGATCCGGGAGGGCCTGCTGCACATCTGGCAGGTCATGGAGGACTGCAAGGATGCCTCGCTGGAGCGCGAGGGAGTGCTGCCCGGCGGGCTCAAGGTCCGCCGCCGCGCCCCCGAATGGCACAAGCGCCTGGCCAAGGAAGACAAGGACCGCGACCCGGTGTACTGGCAGGAATGGGTGAACCTGGTGGCGTTGGCCGTCAACGAGGAAAACGCCTCCGGCGGCCGCGTGGTCACCGCACCGACCAACGGTGCTGCGGGCATCATTCCCGCCGTGATGTTCTACGCGACCCACTACGCACCCGGGGCCCAGTACTGGAACCAGGAGGAGCGCGAGGACGTGATCGTCCGCTTCATGCTCACCGCCGCCGCGATCGGCGTGCTCTACAAGGAGCAGGCCTCGATCTCCGGCGCCGAGGTCGGCTGCCAGGGCGAGGTCGGTTCGGCCTCCTCGATGGCAGCCGGCGGCCTCGCCGAGATCCTCGGCGGCACGGTTGACCAGGTGGAAAACGCCGCGGAGATCGCCATGGAACACAACCTTGGGCTGACCTGCGACCCCATCGGCGGACTCGTGCAGATCCCGTGCATCGAACGCAACGCCATCGCCGCCTCCAAGGCCATCAACGCCGCCAAGATGGCGCTGATGGGCGACGGGCAGCACCACGTCACCCTCGACGAGGTCATCATCACCATGCGCGAAACCGGCAAGGACATGAGCTCGAAGTACAAGGAAACCGCCATGGGCGGCCTGGCCGTGAACGTCATCGAGTGCTAGGGGCATAGTCCCGCCGCGCGGCGGCCCGGTGCGTGCTTCCATCCCGGATTACCCCGGGGCCCAAGCGCACGCCGGGCCGTTTGCGCATCACGTGCCGGCGGGTTGGTTGCTGGTAACCTTCGAAGCATGCTTGAGATCCGACCATTCACCGGCGCCGACGCCGCAGACGCCCTTGACGCGCGCACCGAGCTGGACGCCGAAGACTTCGATTTCCTGCTCGGGTACTCGTCCCGGCGGGGATTCGAGTCCTACCTCGAACAGCTGGCGGCCCACGAACAGGGCCTTGGCCTGCCTCCCGGATGGGTCCGCTCCGCACTCTGGGGCGCCTTCGCCGACGGCAGCCTGGTGGGCAGGACCTGCATCCGGTTCGAGCTCAACGAGCACCTGCTCACGGTCGGCGGGCACATCGGCTACGCGGTCCGCCCCGGGCACCGCATGCGCGGCCACGCCACCGGGATCCTGCGCCTGTCCCTGGCGCAATTGGCCCAACGCAACATCGACTCGGCCCTGGTGACCTGCCGGGACGACAATGTCGGATCGGCACGCACCATCGAGGCCAACGGGGGAGTGCTGGAGAACGTCATCGAGGCATCCGACGGGCCCACCAGGCGCTACTGGGTTCCCACCCGCGGCTTGCCTCAGGTCTAAGGGGCCATCGGGCCGGCCATCCGCTACCGTGGTTGCCGGCGCCCTCCTCGGGCCCTGGGAAAGCACCCAAAGGCGGGTCGACATGCGCGTTCGGGTGCGGGTCCTGACGGCCCGACAGGGGGCGCTGATCGGACCATCGTACCTAATGAATTCGCTTTTGAGCAGACCCTTTCGGCAAGGCGTCCTGCGGTGCTACGGTGAGCAGACGGTTCGAATCGGCACGCGGGCTTCCCCGCGTGGGAAGGAGCTCCCCCATGGCATCACGCGCAGGTTCCACAGGAATCGACGCCTCGCTCTACCGTCGAGAGGGCCAGTGGTGTACCGCCCTCGTAGACGTTTCGCTTGGAACAACCGCGGCACAGGAAGCGGTTGACGCACTCCCGGACCACGTAGGAAAACTGCTCGGTTCGCAGCAGGCCTCGGAGACGGACATCGGCGCCCTGAAGGCAGCCCTGTTGCCGGCCGGGGGACATGCGGCACCGGTTGCCCGCTTTGTGGCGGTGAACAACGGCGAGGTCGTTGTCGACGAAATCATTGACGGGTTGAAGGTCGACGTTGCAGATGTCGACTGCGGCCCCTTCCCGAACCTGGTGGCCTTGGCGCGGGCCCGCGGTGGACAATTCCCCTATCTGGTGGCCGAGGCCGGCCGGGACGGCGGCGAGGTGCGGCTGTACCACTCCGCGGTCCAGGGCGTCGAGGCCAGCCGTGGCGTCACCGGGGACCCGGAGGAGGCGCATCACGCGCGGAAGGTCCCGGGGCGCTACGACGAACCCAAGAACCAGTCCTCGACGGAGGAAATCTGGCGGCGCAATGCCGATGAGCTGGCCAAGCAGATCGACGAGCTGGCCCGCGAACACTACGTGAAGCTCATCGTGCTGGCGGGCGACGTCAAGGCCCGGGAACTGGTGGCCAGCAAGCTCGGGGTCGCGAACAAGCCCATCACCAGCATCCTTGAGCAGCACACGCGCACGGGAGGCGCGGACCAGGCCGCGTTTGCCGCAGCCGTGCAGGAACAGGTCGACGAGGTCCTGGGCAGGGACGTGCAGGAACTGTCCGAGCGCGTGGCAAACCGCAGTGGAAACGGCCGGACGGAACTGGCCCTGGGCTTCGACGAAGTCGTCGCGGCACTGCAACAGGCACAGGCCGAAACGGTGCTGGTGGGCCAGTATCAGGACGATGAGACGCTCATTGCCCTGGACGCCGACCCGTGGCTCTGCGGCGAGGACTCGGAAGAACACGCCGACTCCGTCATCGGGTCCTGGCCGGCGCCGGAGGTGCTCCTGCGGGCCACGGCACTGACCGACGCCACCATCCGGTACGTGCCCGCGGGGGTGCTGCCCGACGGCGTGGGCATTGCCGCGCTGCTGCGGTGGCCCAAGACCACGGAGGCCGGTGCCTGACGAAGGGACGGCAAGGGAAACAAGAGAGGCCCGATGGCGGGCGAACCGATCGGTTCGCCCGCCAT
>NZ_JBKKAP010000052.1:0-52163 GCF_046714615.1 Paeniglutamicibacter sp. | reverse complement strand
CGCGGCGGCCCGGCCACCGGGGCGCACTATGGAACCCGGTGTCTTGGTGGTATCTACTTCCCAGTAGCCTATGCCGCGCGCCACTGCGTCCGCCAGTGAAATCGGCACAGTCGGAATCCCGGATTCCAGTGCAAATGCACAGGCGTGTTGGGTCTGGTCCTTAAGCACGATCGGTCCGTTGCGGCCGCAGGAATCACCTGCCGCCGCAACGGACCGATCAATGGGTTGACGTGTGGCTACACGCCGGTGGGCCTAGAGTTCCGGCGCGATGGTCTCGGGCAGGTGCCCCTCATCTTCCGGGTGCCGGACCAAGTTGACCAGGGCGAGGCCAAGCCCGCCCCAGACGGTCACGATGGCGATGACCATCATGACGATTGCGATGGGTGTCATCGTGTTTCCTCCGCTTCATCTGCGGCCACCATGGCCGCGTATTCGGGGTCGTTCAATTTGGAATTGGAGCTCCACGGAATCAGCGTGAGCAGCAGCGCGCCAATCACCAGCGCACCTGCCATCCCCCAGCCAAACACGCCAACAAACCAAACGGGGTAACCCTCATAGGTCTCGGCGATCTTGGAAGAGAACTCGTTGTACAGGATGTAGCCCAACACCAGCGGGGCCACCACGGAGACCAAGGCAATCCAGGTCGTGCGCATGCGCACCGAGGACACCTTGTTGAGGTGGTCCGAGAGCATCGGCAGCTTGCGCAGGAACCAGGCGATGAGGATGACGGCGACCAAGGCGCCGGCGAGGATGCCGAAGCTGTTGACGAATGCATCGAAGGTGTCCAACAGGTACAGGCCGGTAGCCGTCGGGAAGAGCAACAGCGACACGAAGGCCACCGGTACGCTCACCACCAACGAGGCCTTAATGCGCGACCAGCCGAGCTTGTCCTGAACTGCGGCGACGATGACCTCAAGGATGGAGATCAGCGACGTGACCCCGGCGAAGACCAGGGAGCCGAAGAACAGCACGCCCATCAATGCTCCGAAGGGTGCCGCGGAAACGATCGTCGGGAAGGCGATGAAGGCCAGGCCGATGCCCGGCACCGCCACGTCTCCCACGGCCGTGCCGGCGTTGTGCGCCATGAAGCCCAGGGCTGCGAAGACGCCGATGCCGGCGAGGATCTCGAAGCCGGAGTTGGCGAAACCGACAACCATGCCCGAACCTGTCAGGTCGGTCTTGCGCTTGAGGTAGGAGGAGTAGGTGACCATGATGCCGAAGGCCACGGACAGCGAGAAGAAGATGTGGCCGTAGGCTGCAGCCCACACGCCCGGGTCTCCCAAGGCCTCCCAGTTCGGGGTGAAGAACGCGTTTAGTCCATCAACGGCACCGGGAAGGAACACCGACTGGACAACAAGAATGATGAACATGACCACCAGCAGAGGCAGGAACACCGCGTTGGCCCGCGAAATGCCCTTGTTCACGCCGGCGACCATGATGCCGATCACGACAACCCAGGTGACCATCAGTGGCCAGAAGACGCCCGGGACAAAGTTGAAGCCGACGTTTACGGACTCGGAGACCTGAAGGAAGTCGCCGGTGAAGAAGGCTCCGGGATCCCCGCCCCAGGCCTTGGTCACCGAGAACCAGGTGTACATGGCGGACCAGGCGATAATGACCGCGTAGTAGATGGCGATGATGAAGCAGACGAGCACCTGCCACCAGCCCAGGACCTCGGCACTGCGGTGCAGGCGCCGGTAGGCCAATGGTGCGGAGCCGCGGAACTTGTGCCCGATCGCGTAGTCGAGGAAGAGCAGCGGGATGCCGGCACTCAGCAGTGCCACGAGGTACGGGACCAGGAAGGCGCCGCCACCGTTCTCGTAGGCGATGTATGGGAAGCGCCAAATGTTCCCCAGGCCGACGGCGGAGCCGATGGCGGAGAGAATGAAGAGTTTGCGCGAGGAGAAGGTTTCTCGACTTGCCAGAGCGGGTTTTCCGCTCTGGGCAGAAGATGGAGTGGTCATGCACCAACGTTAACCCACATGTGAGCCGGACTATAGACAATCGCGCGATACTTCCGCCGCTGCACAGGCAACCAATCGTGCGGATGCACAAAAAGTTACATAAGATTAGTGCATGGCCATCACCCTGCTGAAACTTCTTGAGTCCCGGAGCCTCGGACTCAAGCCCCACACCGACTTCTCCGGCGTGGGACACACACCCATCGAATGGGCGGCCGTCACCGAGCTGCGCGACCCCTCCCCCTTCCTCACCACCGGCGCCATCGTACTCACCACGGGACTTCGACAAACCACGATCGCCAACCAGGAGGCCTTCGTCCGGACTGTGCATGCTGCCGGCGTCCTGGCACTGGGCTACGGCACCGGCCTGAGCCACCGCAGCGTGCCGGCCGCCGTGATCCGCGAGGCCGCCGAGCTGGGCCTGCCGGTCTTCGAGGTTCCCTACGAAACCCCCTTCATGGCCATCACCAAGCTCATTGCCGACGCCTTGAACGCAGACCACCTGCAACGGCTAGAGCAGCTGCTCAAGGGACACCAGCAACTCGCCTCCACGCTGCTCACCGGCGGGCTGCGCGCCATGCTGACCGATCTCTCGCGGATGTTGGGCACTGCGGTCGCGCTGACCCAGTTCGCCGCCCGGATCCACGGTCCGGAGCTGGGCGAAGATAAATGGCACGCGGTGTCTATCGCCAGTGGCCTGCGAGACAAGTGCACCCTCTACCTGGCCGAACCCTACGGCCACGACGGACTGGTGGACTACGCCCAGGGACTGATCGGGCTGGAACTTGCCAACCAGGCACGACTGCGCGAATCCAGGCGGCTTGTCGCCGGACAGGCATTCTCCGATCTGCTGGCAGGCACGCTCACCGGCTCGGAGGCCAACGCCCGGCTGCAGGGAATCGGGATCGATCCAGACCAGCCGCACTCGGTGGTGCTGGTGGCCGCCACGGGGCAGGAAAAGGCCTTGCGCACGCTGCCCATTCCGCCGCAATTCGAGCACGCCGTCTCGGCCATCGTCGAGGACCGGCTGGCGCTGGTGGTGGCGCGCAATGACGGTGCCGGGCTGGCCGATGCCCTCGACGGTTACCTACAGGGTGCGGGCATCGTTGCCCGGGTCGGCTTCGGCGGCGGCTACACCCAACCCAACGGGCTGCGCTGGAGCTTCTTCGAGGCCATCGAGGCGCTGCGCCACGGCGAACGCATCAACACCCCCTCCAAGCTCTCGCTGACCTCGCTGCTGCTCGCCGCCCGCGACGTGCCGCTGCATGCCCTGGCGCAGGAGGCACTGGAGCCGTTGCAGGCCTTTGACAGGAAGCACTCGGCCGAGTTGTTGGGCACATTGCGCAGCTACCTGGAACTCGACGGAAGCGTGGGGGCCGTGGCCGAGGCCCTGGGATTGCACCGGAATACCGTCCGATACCGGCTGCAACAGATCAGCGAGCTCTCCGGCTACGATCCAACGACCACGGCAGACCGGGTGCAATTGTGGCTCGCACTCACGGCCATGGACCTGAACTAGGTACCTGCCCAGATAGGATGGAGGGCATGGCTGATATGTTCCTTGAGAAGTTCCGTTCGCTGGTTCCGCTGTACCTCGAGGACGAGTGGCAAGTCGAGGACGGGCTGACCGAGTCCGAGCTCGATGACGCCCTGTCCCTGGTCCCCTCACCGATCCCGCTGGTGCTGCGCGAGTTCTATCTGGCCCTGGGCGGTTGCGAAGACCTGATGGAGGCCTACCACTACTTCTTCGATCCCGATGAGCTGGAGATCGAGGACGGCTACCTCTTGTTCCTGGAGGACGAAGAGGAAAAGTACGTGTGGGGCATCCGCGTGGACCAGCTCGAGGTCCCGGACCCGATCGTGTACCGCCGCCAGAACGCCCGCGGCATCTGGAAGAGCGAAGAGGGCACCTTCAGCGAATACGTCCTGGACATGTTCAGCTGGGTCTTTGACGAACTTTCCCCCGAGCTGAACAACTAGCTTTCGTTCATGGACGGGTTGTGGAATTCGCACGCTCCGCAAGGCTATCTCTGCCCGTTTTGCGAGCTGCTCGCCGGCGGAGAGCTCTCCCCGGGCAACCTCTGCGTGCCCGGTGACCTGATCTACCGCACCGAATCCGTCGCCGTCATCATGGCGTGCGACGGATTCGGCCCCTACGGCGGACACGCCATGGTCATTCCGGTGGACCACCACGAGGCCCTCTACGACCTGCCCGACGAGGTCGTAGCCCAAATCATGTTCGAAACCAGGCGCATCGCCCTGGCCATGAAGCTGGCATGGAACCCCGAGGGGACCAGCACCCGGCAGCACAACGAGCCGGCGGGAAACCAGCATGTGTGGCACTACCACCAGCATGTCTTCCCGCGCTTCCCGGGCGACAACCTCTACGGGCACCTGCGCCACCGCGTCCCGGTTGAGCTGCGTGCGCAAAAGGCCGCCCAGTTGCGGGCGGCCCTTGGCGAGGGGAACCTTTGGGGAGAGCACCCCGAACGGTTCCGCTTCTAGGCTTCTTCTGCGCTTGCCCTAGAGTTCGCGCGTCACCACGGCATCGGCAAACGCTGCCAGGGATTCCTTGACGGTTCCCTCCGGCAACGGGGCCAGGGCTTCGATGGCGGCATCCGCCCAGTGCCGAGCCACGCCCCAGGCCTGTGTCGTGGCGGGATTTCCCGCAACGGCTTCCACGGCACGGGCCAGGGCGGCGTCCTCGGTCAAATCGCCGTCAACCAACTCCAGCACCGCGGCTGCATCCTTGTCGCCTCCGGCGGCGGCATCGCGCATGAGCAGGATCGGCAGCGTCGGAACACCCTCGCGCAGGTCGGTGCCTGGCGTCTTTCCGGAACGGATCTGCGCGCCGGTGACGTCGATGACGTCGTCCGCCACCTGGAAGGCCACGCCGACCTTCTCGCCGTAGGAACGCAGCACCTCGACGTACTGGCCCACGCCGCCGAAGAGTGCGCCGAAGGCGCCGGAGGTGGCCAGCAGGGATGCCGTCTTGTCGGCAATCACGTTCAGGTGGTGCTCGATCGGGTCATCGCCCTCGCGTGGCCCCACCGACTCGTGGAGCTGGCCCAGGCACAGTCGCTCGAAGGTGCGTGCCTGCATGGACACGGCCTCCGGGCCAAGCTCCGCGCCGATCACCGAGGCGCGGGCGAAGATCAAGTCGCCGGTGAGGATCGCGACGGAGTTGCCCCAGACCTCGTGGGCGGTGGGTGCACCGCGGCGCAGCGGTGCCGAATCCATGACGTCGTCGTGGTAGAGCGTGGCCAGGTGGGTCAGTTCCACGATGGCGGCGGCCTTGATGACGTCCTCCGTCACGCCGTCGCCAAGCAGCGACGTGAGGATCACCAGCAGGGGCCGGATGCGCTTGCCTCCGGCCTCGACGAGGTGGCGGCTCGTGGCATCGATGAGCGGATCGGAGTTGGCGATGGCGTCGCGCAACAGCTTTTCGACCTTGGCCATCCCGGTGGCGATGGCCGGACCGAACTCGGGGTCCTGGGCAATCAGCCCAAAGCCGCCGGGGAGGTTGACGGCCGCAGCCAGGACACCCGTCTCGGGGTTCAAATCAAAGGAGTCGTGCACGCCGTGTCCGGCAGCTGTCCAGTTTGTCTGGGAATCGGTCACTGTTCTAAGACTTACTATCTCTCGACGGTCGGCTCCAGCCGCGGCATGTGGCCGGTTCTGGGTGCTGGTCGGTAGGCACCAGCTGCTCTAGTACATGGACACTCTATCGCCAATCATTGCCCGGGCATCCTATGTGCCGGGATCATGGCAGGTCGGGTGCCCGGCGGCGGCCCGCATCGCGGGACTAGGCCAGGGGTTTGGTGGCCCGGTGAACCGCCACGATGCCCCCGGAGAGGTTGCGGTAGCGGCACGACTCCCAGCCTGCGTCCTCGATCCACGAGGCCAGCCCGTCCTGGGCGGGCCAGGCACGAATGGATTCGGCCAGGTAGACATAGGCGGTGGGGTTCGAAGAGATCTTCTGGGCCACCGACGGAAGCGCACGCATCAGGTACTCGGTGTACACGGTGCGGAACGGTGCGAAGGTCGGGTGCGAGAACTCGGCAATGACCAGGGTCCCGCCCGGCTTGGTCACGCGCAGCATCTCCGTCAGGGCCTTCTTGGGCTCGTTGACGTTGCGCAGACCAAAGCTGATCGTGGAGGCATCGAAGCTGTTGTCGGCGAAGGGGAGGTTGGTGGCGTCCCCTGCCACAAAGTCGATGTCGGGGCGGCGGCGCTTGCCGACCTTGAGCATGCCCTGGGAGAAATCGCACGCAACGACGCCGATGCCGGCATCGGCGTACGGCTCCGAGGAGGTGCCGGTGCCGGCGGCCAGGTCGAGGACCCGCTGGCCGCGCTTGGCGCCCACCGCGTCGACGACGATCTTTCGCCATCGGCGGGTCTGGCCCATGGACAGGATGTCATTCATCACGTCATAACGCGGGGCAACATCATCAAACATGGCTTGGACTTCTTCGGGGCGCTTTTCCAGCGATGCACGGCTCACCGTTTCATTGTCGCAAAGTTCCGCGGCTAGGGGAAAACGTCACTTTGCCGGGCCCCCGGGTGAGCGGCGCCACGTGGCCTCCATGGAGGCTGTTTCCCGGCGGTAAGCTTGGCAGATCATGACTTCCCAACTTTCCGCCGCCTTGGGGGCCCAGGCCCCGGGCATCGTCCCGCACCTGCGTTCGATCACCATCCAGCGACCGGCCATGAGCGAGCACGGCCTGCTCGATTACGTCATCCGCGACGATTCCCTGGTGTGGTCCCGCCGCGGCGAAGGAACCGTCGGTTTTGGGCAGGTCGCACGCTTTGAAGCCACGGGGCCCGAGCGCTTCGCCGAGGCCCGAACCTGGTGGGACGCGGTGGCGGCGGCAGCCGAGGTCGAGGACAACGTGAACCACCCTGGCACGGGGTTGATCGCCTACGGGGCCTTCGCCTTCTCCTTCAGCAGCTCCTACGTCTCCCGGTTGATCGTTCCCAGGATCGTGGTGGGCCGCAACGACGCCTGCAGCTGGATCACGTACACCGTTGCCGATCCCGGGGCCGAGTTGAGCGTGGAATCGGCCGAAGCAGAGCTTGCGGCACTGCTGGAGGACTACTCCCCCGAACATGAACTGGGCGAAGGCATCGACAGGCTCGTGGCCGGCCAGATTTCCGAGGAATCCTACCTGGAATCGGTGCGCAAGGGCGTCTCGGTCATCGAGTCCGGGGCCATCACCAAACTGGTCCTGGCCCGCGACGCCGTCGCCGAGCTCGGCTCGCCGATCGCCGTGGCCCAGCTGCTGCGCCAGCTGGCGCTTCGCTACAGCGATTGCTGGACCTACTCGGTGGACGGGCTCATCGGCGCGACACCGGAAATGCTGGTGCGGGTGCGCGGGGACGTCGCCGAGGCCCGCGTGCTGGCCGGGACCCTGGACCGGGCCACCGCGCCCAGCGGAGACGCAGACTACGCACACCGCATGCTCCTTGAGGACGAGAAGCAGCGCCACGAGCACCAGCTGGCCATCGACTCGTTGACCGAGCAGCTGGGACCGCTGTCCTCGGGGATGGACGCGCCGGACGAGCCATTCGTCCTTCAACTGCCCAACGTCTGGCACCTGGCCTCGGACGTGAAGGCGACATTGGCCACTCGGGCCGACGGTTCGGTGCCGAGCATGCTGGATTTGGCGGAGGTCTTCCATCCCACCGCGGCCGTGTGCGGCACCCCCACCAAGGCGGCCGGCCTGATCCTGCGTGAGCTTGAGGGCATGGACCGCGGACCGTACGCCGGCCCTGTGGGTTGGATCGACACTCGCGGGAACGGCGAATTGGGCATTGCCTTGCGTGGTGGAGTAATTGAATCCCCGACGTCCATTAGGCTCTACGCGGGTTGTGGCATAGTCGCTGCATCGGACCCGGCCGCCGAGCTTGCCGAATCCTGGGCCAAGATGCGTCCCATGCGCGAGGCCTTGGGCATCTAGCCGCTGGCATGCGTTCATACAACAATTGCACAACAGCACTTGTTTACTCATAGAAAAAGAATGTAGCCTGTGAGGCATATCTCATGGGTCTGCGCTTGCGGTTAGAATGATCACCAACGCAAACCCTGCGAGCGATCACCTAGAGAAGGATCACACTCCTATGCGGATTTCATCCAACGTGCTTAAGTCCCTTGCCGTGGCGGCAGTGGGCGTACTTGCCCTGACCGCCTGCGGCAGCAGCGACACCCCCGCTGCGTCGTCGGACGCCAACGCCCTCACCGTCATCAATGCCGGAAAACTCACCGTTTGCTCAGACATTCCGTACGAGCCGTTCGAGTTCGTCAAGGACGGCAAGAACGTCGGCTTCGATATGGACATTGCCGCGGAAATCGCCAAGGACTTGGAGCTCGAACTCAATGTGATCGATTCCGGCTTCGACTCCATCGAGTCGGGACTCTTCAGGACGCAGTGCGATATCGCGATTTCCTCGGTCTCCATCACCGATGCCCGCAAGGGAAACATGGATTTCTCCACCCCCTACATGGATGACGATCTGACCCTCGTCGCCAAGGAAGGCTCCGGGGTGACCGACCTGGAGTCCGCCAAGGGCAAACAGATCGGTGTGCAACAAGCCACCACGGGTGCGAAGTTTGCCCAGGAAAACGGCCTTGATGCCATCGGCTATGAGGACTCGGGTCTCCAGCTCGCTTCCCTGAAGGCCGGAACGACCGTTGCGACCTTGGGAAACCAGTCTGTGCTTGGCTACGCCATCAAGGATGATCCGACGCTCAAGCGCGTTGCCGACTTCAAGACCGGTGAACAGCTCGGCATCGCAGTGCCGAAGGGTGGAACGGTTGTGTTGGACAAGGTCAACACCACCCTCAAGCGCCTGACCGATGACGGCTCGCTGGCCAAGTACCAAGAGACCTGGTTCGGCGCTTCCAACTAGCAGCATCGACGTTTGACGCAAGCACTCAGGCGAGGCCCCGGCTCCCGAACGGATCTTGGGCCTCGCCACCTTTCACGGAAGGCTTCAATCCCATGGCCATGACAACTCGTCAACGCGCCCGATTAAGCAAACTTATACAGATCGTCATATTCATCGGCGTCATCGTGGCCGTGGTGCTGCAGATCGACTGGAAGATCCTCAACGACAATTTCTTCGCGTTCGACAAACTTGGCCCCATCTTCCCGGAACTGATTACCGTCGGGCTAAAGAACACCCTGTACTACACCGTGATCTCATTCGCGTTCGGCATCACTCTGGGGCTGATCCTGGCACTAATGAAGATGGCCAGCTTCGCACCCTATCGCTGGTTTGCCACGGGATTCATTGAATTCTTCCGTGGCGTGCCGGCAATCCTGGTCCTGATTACTTTTGGATACGGTGTGCCAACCGCGTTTCCCGGCACCAGCTGGCCGCAGCCGGTGGTCGTCATGGTTTCCCTTGGTCTGGTTGCCTCGGCCTATATCGCCGAAACCCTCCGAGCAGGACTCCAGGCCGTGCCCAAGGGACAGATCGAAGCGGCACGTTCGCTTGGCATGCCCGCGTGGCGCGCGATGGTGACCATCGTGATCCCGCAGGCATTCAAGATCGTCCTGCCTCCCATGACCAACGAAGTCATCTTGCTGACCAAGGATTCGTCGCTGGCCTTCATCCTTGGTGCGAGCATGGCCCAGTACGAGATGACCAAGTTTGGTCGCGACGGGATCTCCTCCCTGGGGGCCGGCATCACGCCGTTGATCGTGGCCGGTGCCCTGTACCTGGTGATCACCGTTCCGTTGAGCCTGGTCGCTCGAAAGTTCGAATCCCGTTCCGCACGGACGAAGCGATAGGGAAAGACTCATGACAGACAATTCCAACATCCCAGACGGTTTCAAGGCCTCAGGCGTTTCCATTACCGGGCTGCGCAAGTCCTACGGATCCAACGAGGTCCTCAAGGGCATTGACCTTGTGGTCAAGCCCGGAGAGGTCGTCTGCCTTATCGGTCCCTCGGGCTCGGGCAAGTCGACGCTGCTGCGCTGCGTCAATCTGCTCGAGCAGCCCAACGGCGGCACGATCCACGTTGGCGGCTTTGAAACCACCGACCCTGACGTCGATCTCGACAAGATGCGCCAAAAGGTCGGCATGGTGTTCCAGCAGTTCAATCTCTTCCCACACCTGACGGTGACCGAGAACTGCACCGTGGCACAGACCAAGGTGCTGAAGCGCCAAGCCAGTCAGGCCAAGGAAGTGGCCCAAAAGAATCTCACTCACGTGGGCCTGGCAGACTTTGGCGACCGGTACCCCGATGAGCTCTCCGGAGGCCAGCAGCAGCGCGTGGCCATCGCCCGGGCGCTGTCCATGGACCCAACGCTGATGCTCTTTGACGAGCCAACCTCGGCGCTTGACCCGGAAACCGTCGGCGAAGTGCTTGCCATCATGCGCTCGCTCGCCAAGGCCGGCATGACAATGCTGGTGGTGACCCACGAGATGTCATTCGCCAAGGAGGTCGCCGACCGGGTGATCTTCATGGACGGCGGAGTCGTCGTCGAAGAGGGCCCGGCCAAGGACGTCATCGGCAACCCTCAGCAGCCACGCACCCAGGACTTCCTCAAGCGCGTGCTCGATCCCACCCACGTGCAGATCGCAGAGTAGTTCCTGCAATGCCCGAGGGGCGGCTGGCAATCCATATGGATGACCAGCCGCCCCTCGCCCGTTAACACTCGCCCCGGTGGACCGCCTGCGGTTTCGCGTCCACATTGTCCTGGGCACCAAGACCGGACCAAGCCACCTCTTATGGACAGGTGCGTGCTTCTGCCCCAGAAGAAATGGTTAGCTTGCCCATCTCAGGGCTCCCGCAGTCAGCCCCGCTTTCCAGAAGTGTTGCAGGAACAGGAAGAGTCGCAACAGCGGAATGATTGCGGCCAGCGTGTCTATGACCACCACGGCCATCGGGACCTTGCCGTTGGAGGCGAACCAGGACAACAGGCCGACAGTTAACGGCTGAGGCAAGGAATCGTTGATGACCCTCGTCGAAAGCAGCTAGTTGTTCCAGATTTGGACGGCAGAAGTGCGGGCGTGCCACGCATCTTCCCGGCCCCGAACAGCGGTGCCGGATCCGCACCGCTGGCTCCGCAATAGGTCGCCAGCGCTTCAACGAATGACACCGGGCCCGCCCCGTGGATGCTCACCATTTCATCCCGGGGAGGGCCTGTCTGTTTCCTGCTGGATTGGCTTAGCGTGTTTCCGGCCAGGCCATCTCGTTGATTTGTGCGGTGATCCCTGCATGCATGGCGCGCAGGCCAGCACGTGGCACCGCGACCTCGATGATGCGGCGGCCACCGGGGGTCTGCAGCACGTTCCTGAGTTCCTCCACGGTGTTCACGGCCAGGAATTCCCATCCGTACGCCGCGGCCAGCGGCTGGATCCGCACCCGGTGCGGGGTGGCAAAGAGCCGTTCGACCGCATTGGCATAGCGCCCGGATTCCTCAACCGCACCGTGTTCGAGGGTGGAGAAGATGGCGCCTCCTGCATCATTCAGGACCACGACGTCCATCTCGGGTTCGGGTTCACCGTCGCCGATCAGCAACCCTCCCACATCATGCAGGAACGTCACGTCCCCGACCAGAAGTGTTGTCTTCCTGCCTCCACGCGCCTGGGCAATGCCCGTGGCGGTGGCCAGCGTTCCGTCGATCCCGGCCAGGCCCCGGTTTGCGTAGACCCTTGCGGCTGCCCGCTCCGCCGGGAGTCCGCAGAGGTCGGCATCGCGGATGACGTTGGAGGATCCCAGAACCAGGTTCCCGTGGGACAGGGCCCAGACTTCGCGAGCGACCACGGGGCCGTTCAGGCCACCGCTGGCGGCGACCGATACCTGGATGGTTTCCTCGGCCTGCCGGCCCAGACGCTGCCAGTGCCCCAGCCAGCCGTCGGGAGCAACCCCGGCGAACTCCACCAGTGCGGCGGGATCGGCGATGGTTTGCTCGCGCCTGCGTCCTCGTTCAAACCATGGGGCCGGTGCCGGCGACCAGAGCGCCGAGTCGATGTTCGGGTTGCCCAGCAGCATGCCGACCGGCCGGCTGAGGGTCGGTCGACCGAAGAGGACCACGCGTTCGATGCGTGCCATGTGTTTGGCCAGCAGCGTCCGATACGGGCCAATGGCGTTGGGCCCGAAGCGTGCGTTGGAACTCGGCTCGGCAAAGAGCGGCAGACCCAGAGTCCGGGCGAAATCCTCGGCTTCGGGGCCAGCACCGTGACCCGCAACCACCACCGTTCGGCGTTCCGACCCTGGCGTGCGGTTCCTCCACCCCAGGTCCGTGTTCGTTTCGAGCGCGACGGGCGGATAGGACACGTTGGCACCAAAATCCGGCAACCTGTCCCCGGGGGCAGGAACCAGCGGGTCCCGGAAGGCCACGTTGATCTGCACCGGGCCGGGTGCCACCGCGCCGGAACCCTGCGAGGATGCCAGGGCAGCGGCGACCGAGGATTCCGGGTTCGTCCCGGCAGGGATGTCGACGCTGCCGCGCACATGGGCGCCGAAGAGGTCGACTTGGTTGGTGGTCTGGTTGGCGCCGGTCCCGTGCAATTCGGTGGGGCGGTCGGCCGATAGCACCAACAGCCTGGCTCCGACGTGGTTGGCCTCCATGACCGCGGGAAGCAGCTCCCCCACCGCGGTTCCCGAGGTGGTCACCACCGGCACCGGCGCACCACTTGCCAGGCTCAGCCCCAGGGCGGTGAATCCCGCCACGCGTTCATCGATGCGCACGTGGAGGCGAATCGTTCCCGATGCTTCGGCCTCGGCAAGGGTGTAGGCCAGCGGGGCGCTGCGCGACCCGGGGCAGATCACCACGTCACGAACCCCGCGGGTCTGCAGAGCAGCCAGCAGCAGGCGGGCAACATCCATGGAGGCGAGTTCGGGGACGGAATCAGAAGGCATGTCTTCCATCCTAATTCCGACCCCGACCAGAACCGTTCCGCGGCCATTCGGAAACGGCGACGTATCGGACGGCACCCGGCCATTCCAGACAACGTGCAGCAAGATATCCTTCGGGCACGCAAAAGGCCCCCGGCCCCAATCGGCGGTGAACCGTTGGGACCGAGAGCCTTCTGGGCCGAAGGGTCTTGGCTACTACTAGTTCTTGGGCCCGTTGCCCTTGGCCGAGGAGAACACCTGGACCACCGAGGGACGCGGACCGTAAACCTCGCCGCGCTTGGCCTTCGAGGGGCTCAGCACGTAGTCGGGGAAGAACGATGTCGGGTCCTGGAAGGTGCCATTCTCGCCCGGATGCTGGACGGACACGAAGACCGAACCGTCGCGGTCGTGGATCAGCGGGCCGCAGGTTTCGGCCCCGGCCGGAACGGCCAGGAACTGCTCGACGCGGCCGCGCTCCGCACCGGTCAGCGTGACCTTGTGCAGGGCGTCGCAGTACCCGATGGTGCCGGGCTGCCCGTCGGTGGAGATCCAGAGGTTGCCTTTGGAGTCGAAGGCCAGGTTGTCCGGGCAGGAGATCGGGGAGACCTTGTCCTTCGGGTATCCGGAGAAGTAGGTGCTTTCGTCCTTGGACGGGTCGCCGGCCACCAGCAGGATGTTCCAGGCGAATTCGGTGGCCGTCGCGTCGTTGTTGCGCTCGGTCAGCTCGATGACGTGGCCGTCGCGGTTCTTCGTGCGCGGGTTCGCCTCGTCCACGGTCGCCTTGCCGGTCGTGTCGCGCTGGGTGTTGTTGGTCAGCGCGATGTACAGCTTTCCTGTGACCGGGTTCGTCTCCACGTCCTCGGGACGGTCCATCTTGGTGGCGCCGACCTTGTCGCCCGCCAGGCGGGTGTAGACGAGCACTTCCTCAACGCTCATGTCCGGAACCTTCGATTCCCCGTTGACGACCAGGGGAATCCAGGAGCCCGAGCCGTCGAAGGCACCGTCGGAAGGCACGGAGACCGACCCGTCGATTTCGGCGGCCGGGGAATTGCCGGTGAACTTGGCAACGTAGAGGTCGCCCTCGGAGAGCAGGGTCATGTTGTGCTTGCGGTCCCCTCGGCGGTACTTGGCCTTGGAGACGAACTTGTAGACGTAGTCGAAGCGCTCGTCGTCGCCCGAGTATGCAACGACGCGTCCGTCATCTGCGATCCGCACGTTGGCGCCCTCGTGCTTGAAGCGTCCCAGCGCGGTGTGCTTCACTGGGGTGGAGTTCGGGTTCTGCGGATCGATCTCCACGATCCAGCCGAAGCGGTTGATCTCGTTCTCGTAGCCCGGGTTGCGGGCGGAGAAGCGTGGGTCCACGTCTTCCCAGCCGCGCTCGGTGGCCTGGTCGGCAAGGCCGTAGCGAGCATCGGAGGCCGAACCGGTGCCGCGGAAGTACTGGTTGAAGTTCTCTTCGCCGGAGAGCACGGTGCCCCACGGGGTGGTGCCGCCGGCGCAGTTGTTCAGGGTGCCGAGAATCGTGAGTCCTGCCGGGTCGGCCACGGTCTTGAGCAGGTCCGATCCGGCGGCCGGGCCGTCGACGGCAAAGGCGGTGGTGGCGGTGATGCGGCGGTTGCGCTCGCCCCCGCGGACGTAGGACCAGGGCGTGCCGCTCTTGACCCGCTTGACCTCGACCACGGAGAACCCGTGGGCGGCCATGGCGATCTTCGCGGCCTCGGCCTTGTTGGACTCGAACCACACGGGATCGAACATCAGGTCTTCGTTGGTGTACTCGTGGTTTGCCACCAGCACGCCCGAGCGTCCGGAGTACTTGTCAACGATGATGTTCAGGTAGTCGTTGTTGTAGCCGAACTGGCCGGCCTGGCGCTTGGCGCTCTGGTTGGTGATGTCGAACTGCGCGGTGTTGTTGAATAGCGGGTCGCCCCAGCGGATGATCGTCGCCCAGTCGTAGCCTTCCGGAACCGTCATGGCGTCGGTGGTGCGCGGCACCGGGGCAATGGCCTTGAACCTCAGCTTGCCTCCGCCATTCGGGGCAACCAGGGTGTCGGCCTGGGCCGCAGCAGTGCCAAACGTGTCGACTCCGACCACCAGGGCGGCGGAAGCCACGGCCCCCAAGCCGAGGATGGAGCGGCGGCTCAGTGCCGAATCGGCAATGTCCCGGAAGTAGCTGTTTTCGCTGGTGTTGCAGACGTCCTTGGCGCAGGCATTGCCGCACTTGAAGTGGCAGGTTGCGGCATCGCGGTTTCCGCGGGTATGCCCGAGCATGGGTAGGAAGGTACGTGCGAGGCTCATGGTTTTCTCCGTACAACGCTATCGAGTGGATTACTTCGGTTCCAAGCGTTCCAGCCACCGGTGAGCGACGGGCCGCCGCAGGGTTAACGGCGGGAGACGGGCAGGTGTCGGTTTCGACCCATCGGGCTGAATTGTGAGGTGGATCTCGCCATCGCGCGTGCCTTGGCACCGGACGATGGCGGTTCCCTGCTTCGGTTAGGCGTTTGCCCTGCACAACTCCTCGTGGCAGTCGGCCAGCCGCTGCCGCCAGAAGGCCAGGCGCTCGGCGGAGACCGCGTGCCGGCGCACCAGTTCCGGGTCGGCAATGATGTCCCGCAGCTGCAGGGCGCCGTTGACGGCGATGAACCTGTCGGCGGTGATGTCGGAGGAGAAGAGCGAGCCGGTGGCCAGCCCACAGGCGTAGGGCAGCTCCGGCAGCGCGGCGGCCAGGGCCGCGCCCTGCCGCAGGCCGATGGAGGTGTCTAGCGCCGAGGAAACCACGGCCGGCAACCCTGCGTCGCGCACGATTTGGATGGCCCGGCGCACCCCGCCCAGCGGCTGTGCCTTGATCACGATCAGGTCGGCAGCGCCCGCGCGGGCCACCGCCAGCGGATCGGATTCCTTGCGCACCGATTCATCCGCGGCAATCAAGATTCCCAGTCCGCGCCGGGCCACCTCTTCGCGCACCCGGGCCAGCCCCTCGATGCCGGCAACCGGTTGCTCGGCGTATTGCAGTTTGAAGCCTGCCAGCGCTTCCAACGCAGCCATCGCCGCGGCGTGGTCCCACCCGGCGTTGGCGTCGATGCGAATCGCCGCCTCCGGGAGCAGCCGGCGGACCTCTGCCACCCGGGCGAGGTCCTGGGCGAGGTCCTGGCCCGCTTCGGCGACCTTGACCTTGATGGTGTGCGTTGCATCGTAGGAGGCCAGGACGGCCTCGACCCGCTCCGGACCCACGGCCGGAAGCGTGGCGTTGACCGGAACGCTGCTGCGCACGGGTTCCGGGTACCCCTCCCAGGCCGCCTCGATGGCCGAGCGCAGCCAGGAGGCCGCCTCGGTGGCGCCGTACTCCAGGAAGGGCGAGAATTCGCCCCAGCCGGCCGGTCCCTCAAGGAGCATCGCCTCGCGGTGCCGCACCCCGCGGAATTGCACAGTCATGGGCAGGGACACCACGTGCGAGGCGTTGATGAGCTCGTCAAGATCGGGCAGCTGGTTCATGGTTTCCAGCCTATCCGTCGCAACACCTGACACGGCGCCGCCGCTTCTCCCTTCAGCTTCGGCCCCGGGTGCAAAGTTGTGCACCGTCCATCCGAGTGGACCGCCGAAGGCATTGCGCGGGCCCGTTCCAGGGCGTGCCGACCCGGCGAACCCATGGGATAAAGCCCACGTTCCGGGCCCGCAGCGACGAAATTGTGAAATCCTAGTGGCCATGACATCCTCCGCCAAGCATTCGCCGAACGCCGCTCCGGGCCGCGCCTTGTGGCCATGGTACGGCGCCCTTGTGCTTCTGGCCGCCGCCTTCTGGGCGTGCTACATCTTCTTCGTCCACACGAAACTGGGGCAGTGGATCGACGAGGCAGCGCTCCTGGGCGGGGAGGCATTTCTGGCCGCTGACAAGACCCGCGGCCCGGCCCTGGCGTTCCTTGACTACATGCCCGCGGCATCGGCCCTGCTGGCCGGCGGGTTCATCCTCTTCGCCCTGGTTCGGAGGCGCGATTTCCTCCGCCCGATGGTGGCCGGTGCGCTGCTGTTGGGCGCCGCCGGCTCCACCCAGCTGCTCAAGCACGTGGTGCTGGACCGGCCGGACCTGAACATCTCGGGGGCTTCCATGAACTCGTTCCCCTCCGGGCACACGACCTTTGCCGCTGCCGCCATGGCCGCAATCTTCATCGTCACCCCGGAGGCGCAGCGGCCCCTTCTCGCCTTGCTGGGATGGGGTTATGCCGCCATCGCGGGGGCCTCGACCCTCGTGCTGGGTTGGCACCGACCGAGCGACGTGATCGCCGCCTATCTGGTGGTGGCCTGGTGGAGCGTTCTGGCGGGATTGTTCCTGCGCCATGCGCACGGGAGTTCCGCGGCCTCGGAGACCGCCGGGCATGGCACGCGGCCCGCGCCGGAAAGATTCCTTCGGGCCCTGGCCACCCTGGGTGCACCGGCCGCGGCAGGTGCCCTGGCCCTGGCCCTGTTGATGCCGCACCCGGCCATCGGAACCGTGGGGAACGTGCAACTGCTGCTGTTCCTGGCGGTTGGCCTGGCCCTGGTCCTGGGCACCGCCGTGGTCACGGGCTTGTTCGTGCACGTGCTTTTTGCCCGTTACGGGGCACCCATTCGCCGGCGGTTGGTCCGCGGAATAAAGTAGCCAAAGATCCCTGCTCCCAGCAGTGCGACCCCTCCGATTGCCCATACCCCGGCACCCAGGGTCGCCGTGGCCACGAGGGCCGCAAGCACCACCGGCCCGGCCATCGCCCCGGAGTCCGACATCAATCGCCACAGCCCCAGGAACTTCGCCCTGCCGGCCACCGGGGAATAATCGGCACCCAGTGTCATCACGATGCCCGAACCGATCCCGTTGCCGAATCCCAGCACCATGGCCACGGCCATCATGGTCGGCACGCTGTGGGTCATTGGCAGCAGGAACAACGCCACGGCCATCACCACCATGCACGGCACTGCGACCCACACCCGCCCGCGCTTGTCCATGACCTTGCCCGCGGGGTAGAAAATGAGCATGTCAATGGCTCCGGAGACGCCGTAGATCAGGGAAATGGTCGCGGCGTCGAGCCCGAGGTTTTCGCCCCACAACGGAAGCACGACCTGGCGGGTGGAGCGCACCGCGGTAATGCACACGACGCCGAGCCCGATCCCCAGCAGGGTCCGCCAGTGGTCCTTGGCGATGCTCCACATGGATCCGCCGGCGCGGCTTTGGCCGGCTTCCAGCGGGGCGCGCGACACAAGGTCAGGGATCCTGAAACACACGATCATGGCGATGAACATCGCGCCCATCCCCACCCAGTAGGCCCCCGCAATGCCCAACCATTTCATGGCCAGGGTGGCGGCAAAGGGCCCGATGAACACCCCGATGCGCATCACGCCGCCCAGGGTCGACATGGCCCTGGCCCTGAATGCCAGCGGAACGGCTTCGGCCAGATACGTTTGCCGGGCCAGGTTGAACACTGCACCCGCCATGCCCAGCATGGTGACACCCACCGCAAACAGGCCGAGGTTCGAGGGGACGATGCCCAGCACCATGCCCAATGATGCCCAGCCGGCGGCGGCGACCATGCCCATGCGCTCGCCGAATTTCGTCGTCAGCATCGCGGCCGGGACATTGGAGAGCAGGGAGCCGACCCCGACCAGGGTGACGATCAGCGCGGCAGTGGCCAAATTGGCACCGCGGTCCAGGGCGGACAGGGCGATGATGGGCGTTACCGCGCCCAGGCCCAACCCGTACAGCAGTGAGGGTGAGTACACTTTCACCGCGATCCGACGCAGGTTGAAAGGTTGCTCACTCATGCATTCATCCTACGCAACCGGCTATGGCAATAATTCGCGCAGTCTTTGCAGGAAGATCGTTGACTGTTCAGGTCCGTAGGGCAGCAATTCCAGCTGGTACGCGGTGGGGTCGAAGCTTCCGGCCGGCCAGGACGCCACGATTTCCTTCCCCTCCCGGAGGGCGGCAAGCATTTCCCGGTGTTGCCGGCGAACGAAGTCCAGGTCCACCACGTTGCCGTGCCCCGGAACGATCACCGTGTCCTGCTCGCATTGCCGCTCGAGCCTGTCCAGCAGCTCTGCCCAGAGAAATGGATCGGCGTCCTCGAAGTTTGGAGGGCCTCCCTCCTCTACCAGGTCCCCGGTGAAGAGGATCCGGCCGCAGCGCACGAGCAGGTCCCCGGCGGTATGCCCGCGCCCCATGCCAAAGACTTCCAGGGTCCTGCCGCCCAGCTCCAGCGTCGTGCCGGTCTCGGCAATGATCTTGGTTGGTACCACGATGCTCGAGTAGGGCCCCTGGCGCATGGCCATTTCCGGTTCAAGGAAACGCACCAATTGGCGTTCCTCATTGCCATGTCCGCGCAGGTGTTCGACCGCGGCGGCACTGGCGTGGAAATCCTCCACGCCATGGGCCGCAAAATAGTTGTTTCCAAAGACGTGGTCGCCGTGGGCATGGGTGTTGAT
This sequence comes from Paeniglutamicibacter sp., assembly GCF_046714615.1. Taxonomy (NCBI): domain Bacteria; kingdom Bacillati; phylum Actinomycetota; class Actinomycetes; order Micrococcales; family Micrococcaceae; genus Paeniglutamicibacter; species Paeniglutamicibacter sp. The sequence continues at coordinate 32,906 of NZ_JBKKAP010000052.1, read as the reverse complement.
CACAAGCAGCGGAAGATCGGTGATCCGGCGAATCGCGGCATACAGTCCTGCAGCCTCGCGCGGGCCGGAACCTGTGTCGATGACCGCGGCCAGGTCTTCGCCCACGATGAGCCCGGTATTCATGGAGAAACCCTTATTGAGCATTCGCCAGCAGTGCGCGTCCAGCTGTTCCACGTTGGGGACTAATGGTTTCATCATGGCGGGATCCCCTTTTCTCGGTGCCGGTCACAGCCGGTGTTTCGGCGATATCCACATTCTTCACGAAAAAGCGCCCCGACAAAATCAGTTCCCCGGTGACCGCATGGCCGTCCTCGGGGAACGCTGTCGCACTGCCTTGGAAAGGCAGTTGCTAGGGAACGGTGATCTTGATCTTGCCGAAGGGGACGTTCTCGTCCACGAAGGCCTGTTCGGAGTGGCCTCCGAGCCCGCGGATGTGAACGCCGTATTTGCCTTCCGCGACCGACTCCCGGAAGATCGGCATAATCGTATCGACGTGGAGTTCGTCTTTGCCAACAAGGTAGTGCTCGTATTCAGCGGGTAGCTTGTCCATGGCATCAGGATAGTAGGTCGGCGCCTCTTGCAATAGGGGTGGCGACGAAGAAGAACAAGACGTCAGCCAGCCAATGCGTGAGACGGCCCGGATAATGCCCAAACACCCGTTGCACTGTGTCTTCCCGGATGCACATGTGGGGTTGCCGGGCACCCGGAAATTCCGCCTGTCCCGCGGTGGATTCACAGGTGCCCGCGGCGGAGGTCCATGAAGAACCTGCCGCCGCGGGCACCTGTTTGGCCGCGATTTGTGGACAGCTACAGGTCCGCCAGCACCGCCGCCGGGTTTTCCATGGCGTCGGCCACGAAGCGCAGGAACCCCGCTGCCGTGCCGCCGTCACAGACCCGGTGGTCGAAGGCCAGCGTCAGCTCGGTGACCTTGCGCACCGCGAGTTCCCCGCCAACTACCCACGGCTTGTCGATGATCCGTCCGACTCCCAGGATGGCGACCTCCGGATAGTTGATGATGGCCGCGGACCCATCGACGCCGAAGACCCCGTAGTTGTTCAGGGTGAACGTGCCACTGGTGAGTTCGGCGACCGTGGCCTTGCCGGTCCGGGTGACCTCGGTGAGCCGGGCCAGTTCGGCGTTCAGGCCGCGGGCGCTGAGCCGCTGCGCATTGCGGATGGCCGGGACCATCAGGCCGCGATCGGTCTGCGCGGCGATGCCCAGGTTGATGCCGTCGAAGCCGATGATCTCGGCGTCCCCTTGGGCGTTGTGTTCGATACGGGTGTTCAGTGCCGGATACTTTTGCAGCCCGGCCACCACGAAGCGGGCAATGAACGCCAGGATTCCCGGGGTGTTCTCCGGGTCGGTGGCCTTCATCGCCGCACGCAGCTGCAACAGGTTCGTCGCATCCACGTCGACCCACACCGTCGCCTCGGGGATTTCGCTCCGGGACCGGGTCATGGCCTGGGCAATGGTCTTGCGCACGCCGCTGATCGGGGTCCTGGAGGATATTGCCAGGCCCGAGCGCGCATCGAGTTCTTCCGAGCTCGCGGCGGCAGCAGGCGGGGCCGTTGCCGGTGCGGCGGCGGTGACGCCCACCGGCTCCGGAGCGGAAACGGCGGCCGGAACGGTCGTGGCCGCAGATGCCGCCTCGATGTCCGAACGCAGGATCAGTCCGTCGGGACCGCTGCCGGTGAGCTTGGCAATCTCGATGCCGCGGTCCCTGGCCAGCTTGCGGACCAAGGGCGAGATGACCAGCGGGGCACTGCGTGGATCCGCGACGACTGCACGTTCCGGGACGTTCGGGGCCGGGGCGTTGGCGGCACCGGGACGCGGGCGGCGCTTGCGCGCCTTCGCGGAAAGCCCATCCGGGGTGCCGTAGCCAATGAGCACGTTGCCCGACCCTTCGCTCTCAGGGCTCTTGGTCCCGGCGCGTTCCTCGTCCCGGTAGTTCTGGGCGACCTCGCGCACCGGTGTCGTGGCCCGGGGTTCCGGGACAGCCGCGGGCGCGGTGGCGCCTTCTTCCAGCACCGAAAACAGTGGCGAGTCGACCATGACCATCTCGCCGACGCTGCCATGGAGTTCATGCACGGTTCCGGCATAGGGGCTGGGCACCTCCACCATTGACTTCGCGGTTTCGACCTCCGCGATGGGCTGGTCGATGACGATGGTGTCGCCGACGGCGACCAACCACTTCACCAGCTCGGCCTCGGTCAGGCCCTCACCCAGGTCCGGCAGCAGAAAGGTTTTCACACTCATGCCCCTTCCTCCCATTGCAAGGCATCGACGGCATCCAGGATGCGGTCCACGGATGGCAAGTAGTACTTCTCCAGTTTGGGCGCCGGGTACGGAGTGTCGAATCCGGTCACGCGCAGCACCGGTGCGGCGAGGGAATGGAAGCACCGCTCCTGGATCCGGGCGACGATTTCGCTGGACACCGAGGCGAAGCCCGGGGCCTCCGCGATGACCACGGCGCGCCCGGTCTTGCGTACCGAGGCGCAGATGGTGGCGTCATCCAGCGGGACGATGGTGCGCACGTCGATGACCTCGAGGCTGCGCCCCTCCAGGGCCGCGGCCTCTGCGGCTGCCATGGCTGTGGAGACCGAGGGCCCGTAGGCGATGAGCGTGGCGTCGGTGCCGGAGCGTGCGATGGCTGCCCGTCCCTCGGTCGGCGGCACGGCGTCGGTCTCGTGCGAAACGCGAAGTGCGTCCAGGTCCACCTGCTCCTTGGTCCAGTACAGCTTCTTGGGTTCCATGAAAATGACCGGGTCCGGGGAGTCGATGGCCTCGCGCAGCATCAGGTAGGCATCGCCAACCGTGGCCGGGGTGAACACCTTGAGCCCCGGAGTGTGCGCGTAGTAGCTTTCGGAGGAATCGCAGTGGTGCTCCACTCCCCCGATGCCGCCGGCATACGGGATGCGGATGACCATCGGCAGCGGCATCCTGCCCTTGGTCCGGTTGTGCATCTTGGCCACGTGCGAGGCGATCTGTTCGAACGCCGGATAGGCAAAGGCGTCGAACTGCATTTCAATGACCGGGCGCATGCCGTTCATCGCCATGCCGATGGCCATGCCCACGATGCCGGATTCCGCCAGGGGCGTGTCGAAGCAGCGGTCCGTGCCGAAGCGCTTGGTCAGTCCGTCGGTGATGCGGAAGACGCCACCGAGGATCCCGACGTCCTCACCGAAGACCAGGACCGAATCCTCGGCGGCCATGGAGTCGGCCAGGGCGGTGTTCAGTGCCTTGGCGAAGGTCACGGGCTGGGTTCCGGTGTCTGCGGTGCGCGCCGCGGCAGCGGCGGTGGCCGCACTGACGTTGGCCGCCGGGGTTGTGGTTACCGTGGCGCTCATTTTGCGTCCTCCTCGCGGGCGAGTTCGTCGGAGAGCATTGCCGCTTGCTCTCTCAACTGGGTGGTTTGGGTCGAATAGACATGGGCGAAGAGGTCGGCCGGATCCGGGGTGTTTTCCGAGTTCATGCCGTCGCGCAGGGATTGGGCCACGGCCTCGGCGCTGGCGGTGATCCGTGCCTCGGTGGCCTCGGGCAGCAGCCCGGCCTCAACGAGGTAGCCGCGCATGCGGGTGACAGGGTCCTTGGCTAGCCAGCCCTGGACCTCTGCATCCTCGCGGTAACGGGTGGCGTCATCGGCGTTGGTGTGCGCCTGCATCCGGTAGGTGTGGGCCTCGACCAGCAGCGGGCCGTTGCCCTCGCGGGCCAGGCGCACCGCACGACCCAGCACGGCCAGCAGGGCCACGAGGTCGTTGCCGTCAACGCGCTCGCCGGCCATGCCGTAACCGACCGCCTTGTGGGCCAGGGACGGGGCAACCGACTGCTGGGAGAGCGGAACGGAGATCGCGTATTGGTTGTTCTGGACGAAGAAGATCACCGGCAGGTTGAAGACCGCGGCAAAGTTCAGCGCCTCGTGGAAGTCGCCCTCACTGGTGGCGCCGTCGCCACACATGGCCAGCACCACGGTGTCTTCGCCGCGCAGCTTGGCCGCGTGGGCAACGCCCACGGCGTGCAGCAATTGGGTGGTCAGCGGGGTGGACTGGATGGACACCTTGTATTTCTTCGGGTCGTACCCGCTGTGCCAGTCCCCGCGGAACCCTGCCATGACCTCCATGGGAGCGACACCCTTGGCCATGACTGCAACGGTGTCCCGGTAGGTGGGGAACATCCAGTCGTCCTCTCCCAGGCACAGGGCCGCAGCGACCTGGGCTGCCTCCTGTCCGTGGCTGGAGGGGTAGACGGCCATGCGGCCTTGGCGCACCAAGGCGGAGTTCTGGTCATTGACCCGGCGTCCGATGACGAGCTGCTCATAGGCGTCCACCAGTGCCTTGGGGCTGGGCAGCGGATATTCGTGCCCCGGCTCCGCACCCTGCTCCCCCGCGGGGTGCAGCTTGCCGTTGATATCAAGCATGTGGATTTCGGTGCGCGCCGGGAGCATGTAGTCCTCGGGCGTGATCCCGAACTTGCTACTCACCTGCTGGATTGCTTCGCGCGCTTCTGTGTTTGTCACGGTTCACGCCTTTCTGCTGTTATCGGTGACGCAGGTGTCCGGACAGGCCTGTCGCCGCGTCAGTTCTTGTCTCAAGTATGGGTATTTTCGATGAAATGTATCCAGCTTCTTGGAACATTCTGGAAAACTGCGCATGAGATCTATATTCTTGAAGACGGATCGAAAGTGTGACCGTCGCTACATGATGGTTTTTGGACAAAGTGAAAGAGGCATTTGATGGAGACTCCCCCAGTTCGACTCGACGAGGTGGATCGGCGCATCCTGGAGGAGCTAACCAAGGACGGCCGCCAGTCCGTGACCACCGTCGCGCAAAAGGTCCACGTCTCCCGTGCGCACGCCTACTCGCGGATCAACCGCCTGCAGGACGAGGGTGTCATCACCCGCTACACCGCCGTCGTCGACCCGCTGCGCGCCGGCCTGCGGGCCAGCGCCTACGTGACACTGAAACTGCGCCAGCACTCCTGGCGGGAGATGCGCGAGCGGCTCGCCGCAATGCCCGAGGTGCACCACGTGGGGCTGGTCGGCGGCAACTTCGACGTGATCCTGTTGGTCAGGGCGCGGGACAACGTCGATCTGCGCCGGGTCATCTTTGACCAGCTGCAGTCAATGCCCGGGGTGCTGGACACCCAGACGTTCCTGATCTTCGAGGACGTCGACACCCGCTGATCCAACTGCTCCATCCAGCGGCGGTGGTACGTTCGCATAGTCAGAGGCGCCCGGCGCTGCCTGGCAGAGGACAAACTTGCAGCCATTTCCGTTCCCATCCAGGAGTGCCCCGTGCCGAGTCTTGCCAGCCGCATGATGCCGCCAGTGTTGCGCGCCCTCGGCTACCGGCGTCGCTTCGCCAGCCCCCAGGCCACGACGAAACTCATCGCGGCACGGCGGTTGCGCCCCCTCCCCTATGGACCGCCGCGCCGGCTTCCGGCCGGCGTGGACATACGGATCAGTCACGACAGCGACTGGCCCATCTATGAAGTGCTGCCTGTCGGGGCTGTACCCCGGGGACAGATCGTCTATGTTCACGGCGGTGCGTGGATCAACCAAATTGCCATCCAGCATTGGCAATTTGTTGCAGAACTCGCTGCTGCCACCGGATCCCGGGTACTGGTCCCCATCTACCCCCTTGCCCCACGGGGCACCGCGGCCACGGTTGTTCCGCGGGTCGCCGAGCTGCTGTTGGAACTGGCCGCGGGGCATGGCGCGGAAAACGTGTCGGTCATCGGCGACTCGGCGGGCGGGCAAATCGCACTTTCGGCTGCCCTTCTGGCTCGTGACCGCGGCATGCCCCTCGCCCACACCGTACTCATTGCGCCGGCGCTTGACCTCAGGCTGAACAATCCCGACATCGACGCAATCGAACCGAACGACCCGTGGCTGGTCCGCCCGGGTCTGCGAACGGCTGTCGAGCTTTGGCGCGCGGGGCTGCCGCTGGACGACCCCGTGGTTTCCCCGCTGTTCGGCGATTTGGCAGGGCTCGGCCCACTGACGGTGTTTGTCGGCACCCGCGACATCACCCATCCCGACTGTGTCCTTCTGGTCTCCAAGGCCCAGGGCGCCGGAGTCGCCACGGAATTCCACGAGGCTCCCGGCATGGTGCATGTCTATCCGTTGCTGCCCATTCCGGAAGGGCGGAGGGCACGGCGCACCATTGCACGACTGTTGCAGCAAGCACCGGCATCCGGGGCGTACACCCGGGCGGCGGATCCCCCGCGTTAGCATCGGGTTCAAGCCACCCCTACGACGAATGACGGTTCCCCATGAGTGAGCGACGGGCCCCGGAGAAGGCGGCCGTGTCATTGCCCGGGCTGCGAAACAGACCCGGCTTCGTCACCCTGATGGTTTCGGTGGCCTTCGGAGCCATCTCCTCCGGCGTCCTGAATGTGGCCAACGACTTGGTCGCCATCTACGCCCTCGGTGCCAGCGCCACCCAGATCGGAATCCTCAATGCCTCCGAATCGGTGGCCTTCCTGTTCTTGGCCATCCCGGCAGGAATCATCCTCGATCGGGTCAACCGCATCAAGACCATGGTCTGGGCACAGCTGGCAGCGGGCTTGTCGATTCTTTCTGTTCCGCTGGCATGGGCGCTGGGTGGTCTGGGCTACCCGCAGCTGGTGCTCGTTTCCTTCCTGGTGGGTGTGGCGGGCATGTTGTGGGGCGTGGGTTCCGGTTCTGCAATACCGGGCATCGTGGGCCGAGACTTGGTCTCCACGGCGTTTGCCCGGAAGGAAACCGTCGACACCTCGGTGGGGATCACCTCCCCGGGACTGGCAGGTGTCCTGGTGGCCATGGTGTCGGCACCGTTCACCCTGATCGTGGCCGGGGCCGCGAATCTTCTCGCCGCGGCAACCCTGCTCTGGGGCTTCCGCACAACAGCGGACTCCTCCGCTCCCCTTGAAGAACCGCCACCGCGGATCGGCTTCAGGCAGTCCTTCGGGGATGGACTTCGATTCACGCTTAGGCACCCAACGATTCGCGCCCTGGTTTCCTCCTCGGCGATCACCAATATGGCCCTGGCCTTCGGTTCCGCCATTGAAACCCTCTTCTTCGTCACGGTCCTGGGCTTCAGCCCCCAGGCCATCGGGCTGGTCATCTCAACGATTGCCGTCGGCGGGCTGCTCGGTTCGTTGGCGGTTCCGGCGCTGGTGACGAAACTGGGCGAGCACAAGGTTCTCGCGCTTTCGGTACTCTGTCTGCCGCTGGCGGTCGTGATGATTCCGCTGGCGGGCAGTTCCAACGATGGCGCGCTCATCCTGGTCATCGGCCATTCGGTGCTTTACAACGCGCTCATGGTTTCCTACAACGCCACCGCCTATGGACTGCTGGCCAAGGCCACACCCGAGACAATGATGGGGCTTCAACAGGGATTCCGTTTGGTGTTCACCATGGGACCGGTTCCCGTGTTGGGGATCATCGGCGGGCTGGCTGGCGATGCGCTGGGACTGCAGCCGGCCATGTGGATCTGGGTGGGCGTGACGGCGTTTGCCACGTTGCCGTTGCTTGCGTTGCTGCGAAGCGACAACTGGCCGGAACGTTAGACCCCGACTCCATTTGACGCCCGGTGCAAAGCAGACAACGCCACCGCCGTTGTTGGCGGCGCCGCTCAATCCTGGCTGCAGCAACCTAGCCCTTGAAGACGGGCTTCCTCTTTTCCTGGAAGGCCAGGAAGCCCTCGGCGTAGTCGTCGGTCGCGCACAAGTCTGCTTGGGCCTGGTTCTCGTTGGCCATCGAGTCCCACAGCCCCAGGCGAGCGTCGCGAATCTCGGCGACCAGTTCCTTCGAGGCCCGGAAGGCACCGGTGGCACCGGAGGCAACCTTGGCGACGATCCGTCGCGTGGTCTCCAGCAATTCGTCGGCAGGCATGGCACGTGAGAAGAGTCCGGAGGCCACCGCGTCGGCACCGCTGATCAGCTCCGCGGTATAGATCAGATCCAGCGTGCGGTGCGTGCCCAGGCGCTCGGTGAACAGCCAGTGTCCACCCGAGTCCAGGGTCGCGCCCAGGTTGGCGAAGGGCGAACCGATCTTCGCATTCTCGGCCACGTAGACCACGTCGGTGGCGATGGCCAGGCCCAGCCCGGCCCCGAGGCAGGCCCCCTGCACCGCGGCGAAGGTGGGCGCCGGGAAGGAAGACATCTTCGCCAGCAGCGGCTGCACCTTGCCGCCCAGGTAGCCCATGACGTCGTCGTCGGCAGGAACCACCCCGGAGATGTCGCGTCCGGCGCAGAAGCCGCGGCCCTCGCCGCGCAACAGCAGGGCGCGCACCTCGCCGGTTTCCACACCCTCGGCGGCCTTGTCATAGGCCGCTTCCAGTTCCGCCAGTGCCGCCTCGTTCAGCGAGTTCATCTTTTCCGGGGCGTTGAGCACGATCTCCGCCACGCCGCCGGAAATGTTCAGTTCAATCATCGTGGGTCCGTTCGCTGAGGGTTTCTCGGGTCCTATGGCAAGGATCCACGCGCCTGGGCGGATGGATCCTTGCCGGTGTGGTTGGTGCCTAGGCGTCGTAGTCGACCAGGACGCGTTCGGTCGTGGGGCGCGACTGGCAGGTCAGCACATAGCCCTTCTCGATCTCGTCGGGTTCCAGGGCGAAGTTCTCGTCCATGGCCACGCTGCCCTCCACGACCTTGGCGCGGCAGGTGCCGCACACGCCGCCGGCGCAGGCGAACGGGACATCCGGGCGCACGCGCAGGGCCGCGTTGAGGATCGTTTCGCGGGCGTGGACAGGGCTCTTGACCTCGCCCTGCAGTCCGTCGAGCTTGAACGCGATCTGCAAGGTCGCATCCGACTCGTCGATGATGACCGGGCGGCCGATGTTTCCCTCGGGGCGGTGGGGCTCTCCGGTGGTGAACAGTTCGTAGCGGACCTTCTCGGCGGGCACGCCCTGAGCGGCGAGGTTGTCGCGCACCAGCTGGACCAGTTCGAAGGGGCCACAGAGGAACCATTCATCGACCTGGTCGGTGCGGATGACCGCACCGAGCAACTTGTTCAACTTCTCGGCATCGATGCGACCCGAGAGCAGTGGGGAGATGCGCTGTTCGCGGCTGAGCACATGGTGCAGGGCAAAGCGGGCCGGGTAGCGGTCCTTGAGGTCGGCCAGTTCCTCCAGGAACATCACGTCCATGGCTGCCTTGTTCGCGTAGATGAGATCGAAGTGCACGTTCGCATTGGCTGCCAGGACCGTGCGGGCGATGGCCATGACCGGGGTGATGCCCGATCCGGCGGCCACGGCAACGAAGGTGTCCTCGGTTTCCAGGTCGATGTCCCCGGGATCATTCATCGCGTTCATCTTGTGCTTGGAGATGAAGCCGCCGGTGGGGCTCATGACATCCATGGTGTCCCCGGCACGCAGGGATTCGTTCGCCCAGGTGGAGAAGATGCCGCCGATGTCGCGCTTGATGGCCACGTGGATGGCGCCGGCGGTGGGCTCGGCGCAGATGGAGTAGCTGCGGCGCAGCTCCACGAGGTTGCCCTCGGCGTCCTCCAGTTCCTTGCGCAGGGCCACGTACTGGCCCGGCAGGTAGTCGTACTGGCCGGCGAGGTCCGCGGGGACCTCGAAGATGACCTCGATGGCGTCGGCGGTGAGCCGGCGGACCTCGGAGACCGTGAGGGTGTGGAATGTGGTCCGGCGGCGGCCCGGGACCTCTGGGTCAACATCCTGCGGGCTGGGCAGGGAGGCAGTCGTGTCTGTCATGAGAGCACCTTGAAGTAGTCGAAGGGTTCCAGGCAGTCCTTGCATTGGTACATGGACTTGCACGAGGTGGAACCGAAGCGGGAAAGTTCCTTGGTATTCAGCGAGTGGCATTGCGGGCACTTCACGCCCAGGCCCAGGGTCACCGGCCCGCGGTGGCCGGTGCCCGTGGGCGGGGCGATGCCGTAGGCCTGGAGCTTGGCCTTGCCGGACTCTGTCATCCAGTCGGTGCTCCAGGCCGGGGAAAGGACCAGGTTGACCCGGACCTTCTCAAACCCGGAGGCCGTGAAGACGGTTCCGAGGTCCTCGGTGATTGCGTCCATCGCCGGGCATCCCGAGTACGTGGGGGTGATGGTGACAACTACGGTGTCGCCCTGAAGCTCCACGTCCCGCAAGATCCCCAGGTCCGCGATGGTGAGCACCGGGATCTCGGGGTCGGTCACGCGCGCGGCGATCTCGCGCAGCTCGGTGATGGTGGCAATCATGATCTTTACTGTCCTTTGCTTACCAGGTGGCGCCGGGGTGCTTGCGCGCCAGCACCTGCATCTCGGCCAGAATGAAGCCGAGGTGTTCGGAGTGCTCTCCGCGGCGGCCGCGGGCCATCGCGAACGGAACGGTGGGGAGCTCGAGTTCCGCGTCATGCAGCACGGCGGTGAATTCCTCTTCCCAGGCCGCGCGCAGCGAGGAGGGGGCCACGGCGACGTCGCCCAGGGCGGCGTGCAGTTCCTCGTCCTCGAACATCTCCCCCACGTAGGGCCACAGGATATCCAGGGCGTGGCGCATCCGGCGCGCCGATTCCTCGGTGCCGATGCCCAGCCGCAGCGTCCAGGCGATGGCGTGGTCTCGGTGGTAGTCGACCTCCTTGACGGCCTTGGCGCTGATGGCAGCGATGGTCGGGTCGGTCGATTCCAGCAGCGCCGTGTAAAGCAGGTGCTGGTAGATGGAGATGATCAGTTGGCGCATGATCGTCACGCCGAAGTCGCCGTTGGGTTGTTCGACGATGTGCAGGCAGCGAAAGGCCTCTTCCTCGCGCCAGTAGGCCAGGTCGTCCTCGGTCTTGTCCCAGGCCTTGGCGGCGTAGGAAAGGAAGGATCGGGCGTGGCCCAGCTGGTCAAGGGCGATGTTGCCCAGGGCGATGTCCTCCTCGATCTCCGGTCCGCGCGAGATCCAGTGCGAGAGCCGCTGGGCCAGGATCAGGGCGTCGTCGCCCAGGCGCAGGGCGTACTCGGCGACCTGCTCGCTGGGCTTTGCCTGCGCGATGGCGATGTCCTCGGGGCGCAGCGCGTTGCCCGGGGTGACGCGGGTGGCTGAGGCCGTGGAGTCGCCGAAGCTGTCCAGCGAATGGTCGATGTCGTGTGCGCTCACAGGTGCTTCACGCCCTCACTCTTGGTGTAGTACGTTGCGTGGCGGTAGTCCTTGCCCTGCGGGGACTCGAAGTACATGCCCTTGGCGTCGGGGTCCGAGGCGATGATGTCGGTGCTGGCCACGACCCACAACGAGATGCCTTCGTTGCGGCGGGTGTACAGGTCCCGGGCGTTCTTCAGTGCCATCTCGGAATCCGGTGCGTGCAGGGATCCGGCATGGACGTGCGAGAGTCCGCGGGAGGAACGGACGAATACTTCCCAGAGCGGCCAGGTGCCTTGTTTTTCGGTCATGAGTTATGCAACCTCGGTCTTTCGAGCCATCTTTGCCGCATATGCCGCGGCAGCTTCGCGCACCCAGGCGCCTTCATTGTGTGCATCGCGGCGGCGCTGCAGGCGCTGGGCGTTGCAGGGTCCGTTGCCGGCGATGACTGCCTTGAACTCGACCCAGTCCAGGTCCATGTGCTTCCAGGTCCCGGTTTCCGCGTCGAAACGCAGCTCGGGGTCCGGCAGGGTCAGCCCCAGCACCTTGACCTGCTCGACGATCATTCCCACGAAGCGCTGGCGCAATTCGTCGTTGGAGAACCGCTTGATCTTCCACGCGGTGGACTGGCCCGAGTTCGGGGAGTCGGAATCCGGCGGACCGAACATCATCAGCGAGGGGGCGTAGAAGCGGTTGATTGCGTCCTGCGCCATCTTCTTCTGTGCCTGCGTGCCGTTGGCCAGTTCCAACAGGATCTCGAAGCCCTGGCGCTGGTGGAAGGACTCCTCCTTGCAGATGCGCACCATGGCCCGGCCGTAGGGACCGTAGGAGGCGCGGCACAACGGGACCTGGTTGGCGATGGCCGCGCCGTCGACGAGCCAGCCAATGGCGCCCATGTCTGCCCAGGAGCGTGCCGGGTAGTTGAAGATCGAGGAGTACTTGGCCTTGCCCGTCATCAACTGGTCGTTGAGCGTATCGCGCGGCGTGCCGAGGGTCTCGGTGCCCGAATACAGGTAGAGGCCGTGTCCCGCCTCGTCCTGCACCTTGGCCATGAGGATGGCCTTGCGCTTGAGCGACGGGGCCCGCGTGATCCAGTTGGCCTCGGGCTGCATCCCGATGATTTCGGAGTGCGCGTGCTGTGACATCTGCCGCGTCAGGGTCTTGCGGTATGCCTCGGGCATCCAGTCGCGCGGTTCGATGCGTGAATCCTCGGCAATGATCGCGTTAAAGCGTTCCTGCCCTGCTTGCTCCTCAGGAGAAAGTACCGCGGATAGCGATCCGCCGCTTTCTTGCTGTGCAGCCATAGTGCTCACCTCACTGTGACAAAAGATTATTTACTGACCGTTCGTTCAGAATATGCGGACGACCGCCTTTTCGTCAATCGCGGCGCGTCCGCAGGTCGCCATCGCGACACCCCGAAATTGCCGGGGCGCGGTGTCGCGCGCCCGTTTGCCGGCCGCGGGGAACCGCGGGCACCCTACACGCCCACGGCCGCCGCGTCCGCTCGAAACGTGGCCGGGGCGGGCCAGAAATCGGGGTTTCGGTGCGTGACATGCCCCAACCGGCCAGCGGCATGTTTGTGACGCGAAAAGTCGCCACCGCCGTTTCTGTCGTCACCGAACGCAATAAATGGCGCACCCGAACCCGCCCGTGTGACGCAAGAAGTCGTAGCGTGCCCCTGAGTGACAGACCCATGGCCGAGGCCATTCCCCGCGGCGCAGAATTGACCATCCCCTCGCGGCAACCGACTCCCATCGGTGCCAACCCTGCACGGAAAGCCATCGCATGATCAGCCTGAAGAACCTCACCAAGGTCTACGGACACGGAGAAAAGTCCGTCACCGTCCTGGACAACCTGGAGATCGAAGTCGCAAACGGTGAAATCCTCGCCATCGTCGGCCCCTCGGGCGCGGGCAAATCAACCCTGGCCCAGTGCATCAACCTCCTGGAGCGTCCCACCTCCGGACAGGTGATCGTCAACGGCGAGGACCTGGCCCAGCTTCCCGAACGCAAATTGCGGGTTGCCCGGCGCCGCATCGGCACGATATTCCAGTCGGCCAGCCTGCTCTCACGCCGCACCGCTGCAGAGAACATCGCCCTGCCGCTGCAGTACCTGGGCGTGACCCCGGCGGAAACCAAGTCGCGGGTCGGTGAGCTACTCGAACGAGTGGGGCTCTCCCATCGGGCAAGCCACTACCCCTTTGAGCTTTCCGGCGGCCAGCTGCAGCGCGTGGGCATTGCCCGGGCCTTGGCCCTGCGTCCCTCGGTGCTGCTCTCCGATGAGGCAACCTCGGGCCTGGACCCGGAAACGACGCGATCGGTGGTCTCGTTGCTGCGCCAGTTGCGCGACGACCTGGACCTGGCGGTCGTGTTCATCACCCACGAAATGGACACGGTGCTGCACGTCGCCGATTCCGCCGCGCGACTGGAGAACGGCAGGATCACCGAACAGGGGTCCCTGGTCAACCTGCTCACAGACCACGACTCCGCCCTGGGACGGGCGCTACAACCACACCTGTCACCGGCCGAACCCGGGGCAGGATCCCGTGCCTGGCACGTCACCTACGATTCGCGGACAGTGCCAACCGACTGGCTCCAGCTGGTCTCGGCCGAGCTTCAGGAACCTGTGGCGCTGCTGGCCGCCACGATCCAAAGCATCGACGGAACCAGCACCGGCAACGCAACGGTGGGGCTCAGCTCCCCCGCGCCCCTGGCCATCGCAGCCTTCTCGCGCCACGGGCTGCGGGCAGTCCCCCGGGAATCCGCCATCCCGAATTCCGCCCTCACCAACTCGTCCGCTCCACGACCCACGGAGGACCTCCAATGGGCATAGACATTTCCGCAGCTGTCCAGATCCGCGCGCTCTCCGACACCGCCTTGGCCGACCTGCCGGCACTACTGCTGCCCGCGCTCGGCGAGACCCTGACCATGGTCGGCATCGTGATGATCATCGTCATCCTGGCGGGAACCCCGATCGCCGTTTCCCTGCACAACATGGCCCCGGGCGGACTCTTTGAGCACCGCGGCACCTATTCGGTGCTCAGCTGGATCGTGAACATCGGCCGATCCCTGCCGTTCCTGGTTCTCATGGCAGCGATCGTCCCGTTCACCCGGTTCGTCACCGGCACCAACATCGGCATTGCCGCCGCGGTGGTTCCCATGTCGCTGGCGGGGATCCCGTTCTTCGCCCGGCTCGTGGAGAACTGTTTGCGAGACGTCCCGCTCTCGGTCACCGCTGCCGCACGCGCCTCGGGCGGTTCGCCCTTGCAGATCATCCGCAGTGCGCAGCTTGGCGAGGCGGTCCCGGCAATCCTGGGCGGGCTGACCATCAACACCATCGCGATGATCGAGTACTCGGCGATTGCCGGAACCATCGGCGCAGGAGGCATCGGCTACGTCGCTGTCACCTACGGCTACCAGCGCTTCGACCAGACCGTCATGCTTGCGACCGTGATCCTGCTGATCCTCATGGTCACCATCGTCCAGCTCACCGGCGACGCCCTGGTGCGGGCAACCACCCCGCACAAGCGCCGCCGCGCATAGGCACCGCGCCGCCCGCGCCCTCGCATTCTTCCTTTCCTTCCCGACACTCGTCCGTTCACTCCCCTGCCCGAAAGGTAGCTCCCCATGACCATCACCGATCCCAAGACCGACACCGGACCCGAGTCCCACGGCTTCACAATAAGCAAGAAAAAGAAGTGGCCATGGGCCCTCGGCGCCATCGCCCTCGCTGCCGCCATCGCAGCGGCCGCAATCATCAACTCCAACGCCGGCGACAAGTCGCCGAATACCGTTGCCGGAGCCACGTTGACCGTGGTCACCGCCGAGGGCAACCACGCCGAGCAGGCGCTGGTGAACTTCGTGGCCGAGGAAATCGCCCCCAAGTACGGCATCAAGGTGGCCTTCAAGGGGCTGGCCGACTCGACCACGCTGAACCGCGCGGTGTCCACCGGCGAGGTCGCCGGAACCATTTACCAGCACAAGCTCTGGCTCTCCCAGGTGCTTGAGGCCAACCCAGACTTCAAGCTCACCGCCGCCACCCCGGTCTTCCGCTGGGGCTTCGGGATCTGGAGCGAGAAGTACAAGTCCGTTGAGGAGATCCCCGACGGAGCCACGATTTCCCTGTACTCCGATCCTGCCAACGAGGCCCAGGGCCTGTGGCTGCTGGAGCGCGCCGGGCTGATCAAGCTCGCCGACGGCGTCGATAAGTGGAAGGCAACCCAGAAGGACATCGCCGAGAACCCCAAGGACCTTAAGTTCAAGCTGCTTGACTTCGGCGCCCAGTCCCGCGCCCTGCCGGACCTGGATGCAGCGGTGGGCTACACCGAGTACTACGTCTCGGCCAAGGTTCCGCTCGAGCAGCAGATCTACGCCCCGGCGGCACCCGACGAATTCGCCGGGCAGCTGACCATCGGCGCCGAATTCCAGGACACCGAGAACGTGAAAAATCTGGTCAAGGCGTTCCAGGATCCCGCGGTGCAGGAATTCCTGCGCACCGACCCGGCCGTCAAGGATCTCTTGATTCCGATCGACGCCAAGTAGACCTTCGGGAAAATGAGAAAACCCCCGTGGACGCCGGATTCAACCGGTGCCCACGGGGGTTTGCTTCGTCTACGCCTTGGCGACTAGGCGGCGAGGCGGGGAAGAATGAAACGGTCCAGGGAAATGCGACCCGCGCCCAGCAGCGCGATGGCAGCGGCACCTGCGGCAAGTGCCAGCACGAGCTCGAAGCCGCCGACCTCGACGAACACGCCCGCCGAGGCATGCACCAGGAACAATGCGCCGAGCATGTTCACGGTCAGCAGCACGGCGAAGATGCGGGTGAGCACGCCGAGGATCAGCGCGATGCCGCCAACGATCTCAAGGGTTGCAACCACTGGGGCCACCAGGCCGGCCGCGGGAACGCCCATCTGGCCGAATGCGGCGGTGGTGCCGTCCAGGGTGAACTGGAAGAACTTCTGCCAGCCGTGGGCGGCGAAGAGGAAGCCGATGACGATGCGCAGCGTCGTCTGTGCGGCGGTTGCCAATGCGGGGTTCTTTAATGCGTTGTCCATGAAAAATCCTTAGGTCGATTCGTCGCAACCGTGCCCCGGCATGGAGGTCGGCCGCGGCGGGCCGGTTCATCCGGTCCGCAAGCTCATAACAACCATGCCATAAACTTAGTTGAACCTTCAAGTGATGTGAGATACGCCTCACGCCCGAGAGGGCATCCGGGCCGCCCGGTACGTCACAAATGGCCGAAACAGCGTGCCGGTTGAGGAACCTCGCAGGTTGAGGAGCGAGTATTGCCATCATGGTTTTCCGTTCTAACGTTCTTCGCACCCTCGGCGCCTCGGCGCTTCTCCTCCTCCTGGCCGGCTGTAGCGCCCCACTCAGCGCGCATTGGCAGGGGTTCCCTCCGGCGCCACAGGCCAAGCCGGGCACGGCGGAAACGGACTCCGCGCCGGCTCCCGCCGGCCCCGACTGCGCGGAGGTCAAGTGCGTGGCGCTGACCTTTGACGACGGGCCCGGCCCCTACACCGAGTCGCTGCTCGACGTCCTGGATGAGCACGATGCCAAGGCGACGTTCTTCCTGATCGGCATTGACGTCGCGAAGCACCCCGACATCGTGCGTGACGAATTCGCCAGGGGGCATGAGCTCGGAAACCACACCTGGTCGCACCAGGACCTCGCCAAGCTGTCCCCGGACGCTGGCCAGCGCGAGTTGCGCAAGGCGAACGATGCCATCAAGGAGGCCACCGGCGCCGCCCCGACGGTGATGCGCCCCCCATACGGCACGATTACAGAGAGCCTGAAGAAGTCACAACCCGTACCGGTGGTGATGTGGAGCGATGACACCCTGGACTGGAAGACCCGCAATGCCAAGAAGACCATCAAGGCGGCCGAGAACATCGAGCCCGGGTCCATCGTCCTGATGCACGACATCCACAAATCCACCATCGACGCCATGCCGAAGATCCTGACCGACCTTGAGTCGCAGGGCTACCATTTCGTCACCGTCAGCCAGCTGGTCGGCAGCCCCAAGCCCGGAGTCGCCCACAAGACGGGCCAGCAGCCGGCCGCCACGAACTGAGCAGCCGGTCCGCCCGGCAGCCACGAACACAAAGGCCCGCACCGCCCCGCAGGAGCCCCTGGGATGGGGCCTGCGGGGCAGTGCGGGCCTTGCGTGTAGCCAGGGAACAATCCCCGCTTAGAGGACCTTGGAGAGGAACTCCTTGGTGCGGTCCTGCTGGGGGTTGCCGAACAGCTCGGCCGGCGGGCCGGACTCGCAGACCACGCCGTCGGCCATGAAGACCACGCGGTCGCCAATCTCCTTGGCGAAGCCCATTTCGTGGGTCACCAGGACCATGGTCATGCCCTCGGCCGCCAGGTCGCGAATGACCTGGAGGACCTCGCCGACCATCTCCGGGTCCAAGGCGCTAGTGGCCTCGTCGAAGAGCATGATGCCGGGGCTCATGGCCAACGCGCGGGCGATGGCCACACGCTGCTTCTGGCCGCCGGAGAGCGACGCCGGACGGGCATCTGCCTTCTCCTTCAGCCCCACGCGCTCAAGCAGCTTCAGCGCCTGTTCGCGGGCCTCGGCCTTGGTCGCCTTCTTCAGCTCCACGGGGGCCAGCATGATGTTCTCCACCACCGACATGTGCGGGAAGAGGTTGAAGTGCTGGAACACCATGCCCACGTGGCGGCGCACCTCGTTGATGTCGACCTTCGGGTCGGTCACGTCGAATCCGTCGACGATGACGTGGCCGGCGGAGATCTCCTCGAGCTTGTTCAGGCAGCGCAGCAGCGTGGACTTTCCGGAGCCCGAGGGCCCGATCACGCACACCACCTCGCCCTCGGCGATTTCGACATCGATGCCCTTGAGCACCTCGTTGGTGCCGAAGGACTTGCGCAGACCCTTGACGGCGATCTTCGCCTCGCGCGGCGAGGCTGGGGTTGCTTCACTCATTTGTTGAACTTCCTATCCGCGAAGTTGGCCAGTTTGGTCAGCGCCATGATGGCGACGAAGTAGATGACGCCGACGATCAGCAGCGTCTCGGTGACCCGGAAGTTGGACGCGTAGATCTGCTGGCCCTGGTAGAGCAGCTCGGTAAATCCGATGGCCAGCAGCAAGGACGAGTCCTTGAGCATGATGATCAGCTGGTTGATCAGCGAGGGGGTCATCATCTTGAAGGCCTGCGGGACCACGACCTTCTGCATGGACTTGCCGTAGCCAAGGCCCAGCGAGCGGGATGCCTCCAGCTGTCCGGGGTCCACGGACTGGATGCCGCCGCGCACGATCTCGGCCACGTAGGCGCCGGAGTTCAGCGACAGGGTCAGCACGCCTGCGACCCAGATGCTGATCGGCTGCCCGGTCAGCTGCGGGATGCCGAAGTAGAACATGAATGCCCACAGCAGCAGCGGGGTGCCGCGGAAGACGTTTACGAACGTGGTGGCGATGCCGCGCAGCACGATGTTGTGGGAGATCTTCATGAACCCTGCCAGCAGGCCCAGGACCATCGCCACGGCGAAGGAAATGGCCGTCACCAGGATGGTGTTGCCGAGGCCCTTCATCAATGCCGGGAGCGATTCGGTGAGCAGCTCCCAGAAGCTGGTGGGAACCGCGGCGGTGGGATCGGCGAGGTACTTGTCCAGGATCTGGTCGTATTCGCCGCTGGCCTTCAGCTTGGCCAGGCCGTCGTTGAAGGCGGCCAGCAGGGCGGAGTTGTTGCCCTTGTCGACAGCAAAACCGTAGGAACCGCCCGGAACCTTGTCGGTCACGGTCTTGAGCCCGTTGTTCTGGGCCACGCCGTAGGCGAGCACCGGGTAGTCGTCGAAGACCGCCACGGCGGAACCTGCCTTCACCGATTCGTACATGGTGGCCGACTGGTCAAGCGCGGTGACCTCGAAACCGTATTGCCCGGCGATCGACCTGGCGTAGGTTTCGCCCTCTGACCCGGTCTTGGCGACCACGGTCTTGCCGTTGAGGTCTTCGTAGCCCTTGATGGCGTCATCGTTCTTGGCGACGGCCATCTGGATTCCCGACTCAAAGTAGGGTTCGGAGAAGTCGTAGATGGCCTTGCGCTCGTCGGTGATCGACATGCCCGCAATGACGCCGTCGACCTGGTTCGAGGACAGCGCCTGCAAGGCCGCGTTGAAGCCGAGCGAGCGGATCTCTACAGTGAAACCCTCTTCCTCGGCAATCGCCCGGACGAGGTCCATGTCGATGCCTGTCAGCTCGCCGTTCTGGCGGAACTCGAAGGGCGCGAAGGTGGTGTCGGTGCCGATGACAAAGGTCTTGCCTTCGACTCCCGAGTCGGCGGGTGCTGCCAGGGCGGCGCCGGCGCCGCCGAGCAGCACGAACATGCCCACGAGCCCGGCAATCACCGCCCTGAGCCAGGTCCGTGGACCTCGAGTCTTACTTGACGTCTTCAAGGGTCGTTCACTCTCCTTTTTGTTCGTTGTCTCCGCCTTCGGGGTATGAGGGCGCTAACACGGGTCATAGCCTAGGTGCTCTTGACCTCCGGCGATACCAACCACGCGGCGGTGTGCCGCATCGGTTGGACATCCCGCGTGGTTGGTTTCCATCGCGTGACTGCACAAAACCACACATTATACCGGGGCCTGGAGCACGCGCGGAACCCGGAAGTCCGCCAGCCGCGTGAAGAGGATGCCGCCGGGGCCGCGCACGGCGGCGGCACCGTGTTCGTCGAGATCGAAGGAAAGCTCCTCCCCGTACCCGGCAAAGCCATTGGGGTCCGCGGATCCCAGCGTCGTCCCGTCCACGTATTCCAGCGGCCTGGCGATCTCGGGCTTGGGTGCTTCGCCCGGGGCCAGCCAATAGAGCTTGCCGCCGAGTTCGGCAATGTCCACCACGTCCCAGAGCGAGGCGAACCGGCCGGTGAAGCGCCGAAGCACCGCCGGGTCAACTGACGCCCAGGAATCGGGCACCGGTGCCTCGGCGAGCGCCGCGAGGGCAAAGAGCGCTTCGCCCCAGGCGGTGGCCGGGCCGTCGACGGCGTTGGTGAGCATGCTGAGCACCACTCCGGTTTCGGGCACCGCCCAGGAACGGGTGATGTGTCCCGGGTATCCGCCGCTGTGGCCAAAGGTAAGCCGACCGGCGACCTTCTGCACGATGAACCCCAGGCCATAGCCGCGCCCCGGGGTCCCGGAGTCCTCCGCCTGGCGCTGCATGCGGCGCTTGGAATCATCGCCCAGCACGCTCGGGCTTGCCCCCAGGAGGTGGGAGCCGAAGTAGGTGGCCATGTCCCTGGCCGTGGAATAGAAACCGGTGGCCGCCGCGAGCGCGTGGGTGGCGATGTGCTCGATTTCGGTGCGGTCCTCCAGCGCGTGGTTGCTTCCGGCGAGCGCGAGCGGACCGTAGCCGGCGGCGAGCCCGGGCGCGCGGGCGTCGAGGTCTGGCCCCGTGTCCGTCAACTCGAGCGGTGTCAGGATGCGGGCTTCCACGAAGTCGGCGTAGCTTTGCCCCGCGGCGGCCTCGATGACCAGGCCCAGCAGCCCGTACCCGATGTTGCTGTACTTGAAGTGTTCGTTGCGCTCCAGCACCTTGCCCCTCCGGGCGATCTCCAGCACCTCTGATGCGTCGGGGAAGGGACGGCCCAGGGTCCAGAAGTCGGCATTTGTCCCGTCGCGGATGATTCCCGCGGAGTGCGAGAGCAATTCCCCCACCGTCACCTCGCCCACGTCGCTGCCGGCCAGGGAGGTGAGCCACGCCTCCAACGGGTCTTCCAGCGAGAGCTTCCCGTCCTGGCGCAGGAGCATCACGGCGGTGGCGGTGAAGGTCTTGGAGTGGGAGGCGACCCTGAACAGGTGCGCATCGGTCATGGCCTCGGGCGGTGAGAGTCGCGCGTAGCCGCCGCTGAAGGCGCCAAGCAGTTCGCCGTTCACTGCCACGGCCCCCTGGAACCCGGGCTGCCGTGCCATCGCGCGGTCGAACTCCAGGAAGCCGGGCGCGTACGCCAGCACCGACTCCCAAATGGCCCTGGTGGGTTCCTGCCCTTGGACTCCGTGCGCTGTGCTCATGAAGCCATCCTGCCACCACGTGCCAAGTGGCCGGCACATTGGGCCCGCACGTCTGAGCGGCCAACGGTTGGGCAGCCGTTAACCGCGGCGCAAGGTTCCCGTTTCCGGCGTGAGGTTGGCTGGTTCCCATGGATATCTCCCCGCTCCCCGATCGCCGCTCGCTCTTGAAGGGCGCCGGCGCGCTCTCCGCCCTCGCCGTGACCTCCTTCGCCGCCCCCGCAGCCCTCGCTTCGGCGCGTCCGTCCGGCGTGCCGCTGGCGACCCGCCGCCTGACCCTGCCCTCGGGCATCTCCACCGGGGATGTCTCCACGAACTCCGCGGTCCTGTGGTCCCGTGCCTCGGGGCCGGGACGCCTGCACGCGGTGCTGCGCGCCGCCGACGAGCAGGGCAATCCGCTGAAGGGGCGTTTCGCCCGAACGGTGAAGTTCACCGGTCCCCAGGCGCACTCCGGCACCGACTTCACGGCCAAGATCAATGCGCGCGGGTTGCCCGCGGGCACGCGCTTCGACCTGGAGCTCTACTTCGAGGACGAATCGGGACGGCGCAGCGAGAGCGGCAGCGGTTCCTTCAGCACGGCACCCGCCCCCGGCAGGGGTCGGAACCACGAAACCGCTGCGCAGGGCTTCGTCTGGACCGCCGACACCGCCGGCCAGGGCTACGGCATCAACGAGGAGATCGGCGGGATGCGCGGCTATGCCGCCATGCACGCGACCAAGCCCGACTTCTTCCTGCACTCGGGCGACACCATCTATGCGGACGGGCCCATGTCTGCCGAAATGACCGAGCCGGACGGGAACATCTGGCGCAACGTCATCACCGAGGAGGTGTCCAAGGTCGCCGAGACCCTCAACGAGTACCGCGGCCGCCACCGCTACAACATGATCGATGCCAACCTGCGGGCCATGTACGCCCAGGTCCCGGTGATCGCGCAGTGGGACGACCACGAGACCGTGAACAACTGGTACCCGGGCGAGACCATCGACGATCCGCGCTACACCGTGCGCGACGTGGACACCCTGGCAGCCCGCGGCCGCCAGGCGTGGCAGGAATACATACCCATCGCCGACGCCCGTGCCCTGCGCCCGGGCACCGGGTTCGAGCCTTCCCGCATCTACCGCCAGGTCCGACGCGGCCCGCACCTGGACGTGTTCGCCCTGGACATGCGCTCCCACAAGGGCCCGAACACCGCGGGCCTGGAAACCGAGGAGACTTCCCTGCTGGGCGAGGAACAGCTGCAGTGGCTCATCTCCTCGCTGCGCGACTCGGACGCAACGTGGAAGGTCATCGGCAACGACCTGCCGCTGGGGCTGATCGTGCCCGACGGGAAGGCCCAGGAGTCGATCTCCAATGCCGAGCACGGCGCCCCGCTGGGTCGCGAGCTGGAGCTGGCCCGCCTGCTCTCGGAGATCAAGAAGCACGACATCAAGAACGTGGTGTTCCTGACCGGGGATGTGCACTACTGCGCGGCGCACCACTACTCCCCCGAGCGCGCAGCCTTCTCCGACTTCAACCCGTTCTGGGAGTTCGTTGCCGGGCCCATCAACGCCGGCTCCTTTGGCCCCAATGCGCTGGATGGGACCTTCGGCCCGCGGGTCGACTTCCAGCAGGCCGGCCCGACGATGGCCTCCCCGCGCTCGGGCGAGCACCAGTACTTCGGCCACGTGGATGTTGCAGGCGACGGCTCCGCATTCACCGTGAAGCTCATCAACGCCAACGGCGACGTGCAGTACACCCGGACGCTGAGCCCGCAGCGCTGATCCATTGCCGTCAGCACAGCCGGAGCGGTCCGGGGCCGAGTCGGGCCTTGGAACCGCTCCCTGTGGCGTTGGGACCGGAAGGTGTTTTTGTCCGCGTTGGGCGAAGCCATGGGCCTATTGGGGGGCATGTCGGATTGAATGGAAGCATGAGCCACGCCGAGCATGCACCCGCCGCACCGCAGACCCCCAAGGTCCCCACCGTTCGCACCCACCACGGGGACACCTTCACCGACGACTACGAATGGTTGCGGGAGAAGGACAGCCCGGCTGTCCGCGCCCACCTCGAGGCGGAAAACGCCTACGCCGAGGCAGTGACCGGCAACCAGCAGGCCCTGCGCGAGGCGATCTTCAACGAGATCAAGGCACGCACCGTGGAAACCGACCTCTCGGTCCCTGCCCGCAAGCGCGGCTGGTGGTACTTCACCCGCACGGCCGAGGGTTCCCAGTACGCCATCCACTGCCGCGTGGCTGCCACGGACACCGGGGACCTGGCCGCGGACTGGACCCCGCCGGGCATCGAGGCAGGCGTGGCGATCGAGGGCGAGCAGGTCCTGCTGGACGGCAACCAGGAGGCCGAGGGCAAGCCCTTCTTCTCCCTGGGCGGCATGGCCGTGAGCGAAGACGGCACCCTGCTGGCCTACGCGCAGGACAATGCAGGCGACGAGCGCTTCACCCTGCGCATCAAGAACCTGTCCACCGGGGAGCTGCTACCCGACACCATCGAAAATGTGTTCTATGGCCTGTCGTTCTCCCCCGACGGGCGACGGGTCTTCTACACCGTGGTCGACGACTCGTGGCGCCCCCACCAGATCAAGGCACACACCCTGGGCACGGATCCCTCCACCGATACCGTGGTGTTCCAGGAGGACGATCCGGGCATGTGGCTGGGCTTCGACCTCTCGGCGGACCGCACCGAGCTGTTGGTCTCCATCGGCAACTCCGAATACTCCGAGACCCTCACCCTTGACCTGCTCGACGAACAAGCGGTCCCGGTGATGCTCATCTCCCGCGAGCACCGCATCCTGCACTCGGCCGACCCCGTCACCCTCGACGGCGAGCGCGCCTATGTCCTGACCCACGACCGCGACGCGCTGAACAACATGGTCTCCCTGTTGCGCGCCGACCAGATCCCCCTGCCCTACGCGCAGCAGCGCTGGGAGACGGTGCTCGAGCACCGCGACACCGTCAAGGTCGAAGGCACCGCCGCCACAGCCACCCACCTGGTTGTTTCGGTGCGCAAGGACACCACCGAACGCGTCCAGATCCTGCCCCTGGCCGGGCTCGGCACCCCCGACCAGCAGCCAGCGGCGGAGCCCGCCTTCGACGAGGAGCTCTACACCTGCTCGCTGGCCAACGCGGAGCTCGAGGCACCGATGATCCGCCTGTCCTACACCTCGGACTTCACCCCGGCGCGCGTCTACGACTACACCCTGGCGAACGGGACCCTGTCCCTGCGCAAGCAAACCCTGGTCAACGACTACGACCCTGCCAACTACCGCGCCACCCGCGAGTGGGCCACCGCGGCGGACGGCACCCAGATCCCGCTGACCATCCTGCGCCGGGCGGAGATCACCAACGAGTCCCCCAACCCGGTGCTCATCTACGGCTACGGCAGCTACGAGATGTCCATGGACCCGGGATTCGGCATCCCCCGGCTCTCCCTGCTGGACCGCGGCGTCGTCTTCGTCATCGCGCACGTGCGCGGCGGCGGCGAACTGGGCCGCCAGTGGTACCTGGACGGGAAGAAGCTGACCAAGAAGAACACCTTCACCGACTTCGTGGACGCCACCCGGCACCTCCTGGACACCGGCTGGGCCGACCCCCGGCGCATCGTCGCCCTCGGCGGCTCGGCCGGCGGCCTGCTCATGGGCGCGGTGGCGAACCTCGCCCCGCAGCTCTACTCCGGCATCATCGCCCAGGTCCCGTTCGTGGACGCGCTGACCTCCATCCTGGACCCGGACCTGCCCCTCTCCGCGCTGGAATGGGAGGAATGGGGAAACCCGATCGAAGACCCGGCGGTGTATGCGTACATGAAGGCCTACACCCCGTACGAGAACGTTTCGGCGCTGCCCTACCCGAAGATCGCCGCTGTCACCTCGCTGAACGACACCCGGGTGCTGTACGTCGAGCCGGCAAAGTGGGTCGCGAAGCTGCGCGAGGAAACCACCGGCACCGCACCCATCGTGATGAAGATCGAGATGGACGGCGGGCACGGAGGCGCCTCGGGCCGCTACGAGGGTTGGAAGACCCGCGCCTGGGACTACGCCTTCGCCCTTGACACCCTGGGCCTGAACCCCGGCGGCGCTTGAGCACCCCGCCCATCCGGCCGGCAGCGGTCCGGAACCTCGGGGACGACCCGCGGTTCCGGGCCCTGCTCACCCTTGCCAGTGACGCCACGGGCACTGCACTCGATGCCCTACTCGAACGCGTCGCGGACATGGGCCTGCTGGTGGCCTTCGATGGCCACGGCGCCCCCGTGGCCCTGGCCGTGTACCAGCGCCTGGATCGCCACGCCGTGGAGATCGAATGCCTTGCCGTTGCCCCGGGACAGCGGCACGGCGGCGTGGCCACCGCCCTGGTACACCGGGTCCGGGAGATGTCGGCCGCCATGGTCGTGGCGCGCACCGACGAGGACGCCATCGGCTTCCACCGGGCCGCCGGATTCCACATCAGCGATTCCCCGTCCGACCAGCGCAAGCCCGGGCGCCGACGCTACCTCTGCGTGCTGCCCCACGCGCCCCTGGTGCGGGACCCCGAGCCCGATGACGGCAGCGTCGAGTGGATCCACGGGGCGCCCGCCCCTGCGCCGGTGCTCATCGTCGCCCCCTCGCCGGCCTGGCCACGGGACTTCACGGCGCTCGCCGGGGCCATCCGTGACACCCTCGGGGACCGGGCGCTGGCCATCGAGCACCTGGGTTCCACCTCGGTGCCCGGACTGCCGGCCAAGCCGATCATCGACGTGGTGCTGACCGTGGAGGATCCGGACCGGGAAGAGCGCTATGTGCCCTTGCTTGAGGCGGCGGGTTTCGTTTTCCGCCTGCGCGAGACCGGCTGGTACCGCCACCGGCTCCTGGTAGCCGGCCCCGGTTCAGGCCTTCCGGCCGCCAATGTCCACGTCTTTGCCCCGGGTTGCCCGGAGACCGCCCGGATGACCGCTTTCCGTGATTGGCTGCGCACCCATGAGGCCGACCGTCTCGCCTACGCGCGGATCAAGCGCAACACGGCAGCGGCAACCAATGAATGCGGAGGCGGAGCGGGGCTGGTGATGGACTACAACAGGGCCAAGGAACCATTCATCCGCGCCCTCTACGCCAAGATCCACCAGGGCCTGAGTGGAAGCGGTCCCGACATGCCCATCCCGGGACCGGACATGTAGCAGCGCCCCCGGCGATGTGAACCGGGGACGCCGTCACATTTACGGTTCAGTGCCGATCCACGGACGCGGCGACACTACCCCTGTTGGTGCTCCAGCTTGTGGGAGCTGTCGATGCTCGGCTTCATCGCCAGCAACGTTGCAACCACGGCTATGCCGCCACCGATCCAGGCCGTCAGTGCAGGGACGTTCGACCCGGCAAACGACCCCAACCCGGGCAGGATGATGGCCACCATCGCGGCCAGGAGCTGCCCAACCTCGATCCCATACAGGTTTGGCCCGCCCAGATTGATCAGGCCGACCGCAAACAGCAGTGTCCCGGTGGTGATCAACAGCGGCACGGAATTCCCGATGCCCTCGGACCACAGGGGTGTCAATGCCATGACAAGACCCACGATAACCACGGCCCAGTCTTCCCAGCGCCTCCACCTACGCATCTACGCTCAACTCCTTTGGCACGGTAGATTCATTCCATTTTCAAGTCTCGCCCGGCCCACTCGCTGCGAGTAGAGACTTTCGTCCCGCTGTTTCCCCGCCGCACCATGGGAAAGCGACTGGACGCTTGCGGCCGATTGGGCAAAACATGGCAACGACATGTCCCGCGAAAACTCGGGATTCCGCCCCTCCCGTCTTGACTTATCTCACTTTTCAGGATTACCTAATGATCGTTCGGTAAATAACTGAGAGGTCTTCCATGAGCGACACTGGCGTCGATGCACCGCTGATGCATCCCATCCTGAGAAACGACTACGCGGCCAAGTGGTTGGGCATCGAGGTGCTGAAAGTTGCCGACGGTCACGCAACCATCTCCATGGAGCTGCGCCAGGAAATGCTCAACGGATTCGGCATCGCCCACGGCGGGATGATCTTCGCCCTCGCCGACACCGCGTTCGCCATGTCATGCAACCCGCACACCGGTTCCGCGGACACCATCACCGTGGCCGTCGGCGTTGACATCAACTTCCTCAAGCCCGGCATCCCCGGCCGGACCCTGACCGCCGTGGCCAACCGCCGCCAGCAATCCGGACGCAGCGGCATCTACGACATCCAGGTCCTCCAGAGCGTCCCGGACGCCGACGACGAGGTGCTGGCCGAATTCCGTGGCCGCTCCCGCACCATCCCCAAGCGTTCCTGAGACCCAGACACACTCCCCCACCTCCCACAACATCGCACGTAAGGCCAAATCATGACCCAGACCTCCGCCCGGATCGAACTGCCCAACCCGTTGGATCCCGAAGAAACCATGAGCCGCGACCAGATCGAATCGATCCAGCTCACGCGCCTGCAGGACACGCTGGCCTACGCGTACGACCGGGTGCCGCTGTACAAGGAAAAGTACGACAGCGCCGGCGTACACCCGAGCGATTTGAAGGAACTGGCCGACCTTGCCAAGTTCCCCTTCACCGAAAAGGAAGACCTGCGCAAGACCTACCCGTTCGGCATGTTCGCCGTCCCGCAGCACGAGGTCGCCCGCATCCACGCTTCCTCCGGCACCACCGGCCGGGCCACCGTGGTCGGCTATACCCAACAGGACCTGGACGACTGGGCCAAGATGGGCGCGCGCTGCCTGCGCCTTTCGGGCGTGAAGCCGGGCTGGAAGGTCCACAACGCCTACGGTTACGGCCTGTTCACCGGCGGCCTGGGGGCCCACGCCGCCGCCGAGCGCCTCGGCACGACCGTGATCCCGATGTCCGGCGGACAGACCGAGAAGCAGATCACCATGATCAACGACTTCGAGCCTGACGCAATCCTGTGCACCCCGACCTACCTGCTGACCATCGGCGATGCCATGCAGCGGGCGGGCATGGACCCGCGCAAGACCTCGCTGAAGGTCGCGGTGCTCGGCGCCGAACCGTGGACCGAGGAAATGCGCCACGAGCTCGAGGTCATGTTCGACATCGACGCCTGCGACATCTACGGGCTCTCCGAAGTCATGGGCCCGGGCGTCGCGGGTGAATCAAACGTCACCAAGGACGGCAGCCACATCTGGGAGGACCACTTCCGCCCGGAGATCATCGACGCCTTCGACCCCACCAAGGTCCTGGGCGACGGCGAGCACGGCGAGCTGGTGTTCACCTCGCTGACCAAGCAGGCGCTGCCGATCATCCGCTACCGCACCCACGACCTCACCCGGCTGCTGCCCGGCACCGCACGTCCGGGCCACCGCCGCATGGGCCGCATCACCGGGCGCAGCGACGACATGATCATCCTGCGCGGGGTCAACCTCTTCCCGTCCCAGATCGAAGAGATCGCCCTGCGCATCGATGGCCTTTCACCGCACTTCCAGCTGGAGATCACCCGGCCCGGGCGCATGGACCAGCTCGCGGTGAAGATCGAACGCCGCGAGGACTGCACCACCGACCGGGCGGAGGCCGCAGGCAAGGAACTCGCAGCGCAGATCAAGATCCATGTGGGATCGTCCTGTGCCATCCAGGTCGTCGACCCGGGAACCCTGGCCCGCTCCTCGGGCAAGCTGCGCCGCATCTACGACCTGCGCAACAAGTAGGTCCGCCGTTGCGCCGGGGCGGGATGGCCAACCAGCCTCCCGACCCCGGCGCATTCTTCCCGCCACCGATTTCCGGACCGACCGTTCGTGAGAGAATGAGGAATCATGACTGCCAGCATTGCAAACTCCTCACCGATCAAACGCGGCCGCCCCGGATACGACCAGGATTCGGTCCTGTCCATCGCTGTGGAAGTCTTCAACAAGCACGGCTACGACGCGACGTCGATGGGCAAGCTCGCTGAAAACCTGGGAATCAGCAAGTCCGCCATTTACCACCATGTGCCTTCCAAGGGCGACTTGCTGCGCCTGGCCCTCGACGAGGCGCTGGTCCCCCTCGAGGCCATCGCCGATGACGAGCGGGCCGTCATGGGCACCGCCGAGGAGCGCCTGAAGTTCTTCCTCCGCTCCACGATCCGGGTCCTGGTCAAGCGCCAGCAATACGTGACCCTGCTGCTGCGGCTGCGCGGCAACACGGAGATCGAGCGCGACGCGCTGGAGCGCCGCCGCGCGGTGGACCGCCGGGTCTCGGACCTCGTGGTGGAGGCCCAGCAGGAGGGCTCGTTGCGCAGCGACATCGATCCACGCACCGCCACGCGCCTGCTTTTCGGCACCATCAACTCGCTGGTCGAGTGGTTCCGGGAAGACGGAAACGTCACGGCGGAACAGGTCGAAGAGCACGCCATCACCATGATGTTCGATGGGTTACACCAGGGCGACCGATAGCCGCTCGAACCGCCAGACACGCTACGATCAATAGTTGAGGCATCGCACCGCCCCCACCGTTTTTCTTTGTGAATAGGCAGTATTCTTCGTGGACGAACTTTTCTACAATCTCTTCACCCAGGCCCCGGGAACCGATTCCGGAACCCAGGTGGCACTCTTTGCCGTCTCGGCACTGCTCAGCTGCATTGCCATGGTGGTGCTGGCCAGACGCAACGACCTGGGCTGGTGGGCCCAGATCCTGGCCGTCTTCGCCGGCCCCCTGGTCATCGCGCTGCAGTTCGAGGCCTCCATGCTCCTGTACGCCGTGCCGGCCCTGCTGGCCGCGGCCTTTGGCCTGTGGCGCTTCTCCCGGTTTGATAACTCCGGACGTTTTGGCCGCAAGGTCATCCAGCGTGGCTTCGGCATCAAGCCACTGCTGGCAGGCGTGTTGCTGGTGGTGGTTTTCACTGCCCTGCGGATGGGCCGCATGCTGACCTCCGGGTTCATCTTCACCGATGGCACGGCATCCTTGTGGATCTCCTTCGCCGCCGAGTCCGCGCTGGTCGTGGCCCTCATCGGCATCGCGTGCGGGTACCGCTGGGCCTGGTTGGCCAGCACAGTCTCGGCCATTGTCTATGTCGCCCTGCTCTTCGACACCAACCCCGCCCTGGCTTTGCTCGGCGTCACGGTCTTCCAGGCATTGGCGGGCATCTATGGCTGGTTCGCATGGCGGAACGTGCCCAGTGAACGTTCCATCAAGGCCGACGAGACAAAAAACGCGAAGTACCCGCCGAGCCCCTATACGGCATAGGCGCGACCGAGCACCGCTTCACTTCGCCATGGCCCGGAACCCATGAGGTTCCGGGCCTTTTGGGTCCCCGCAACGTGGCTGGTTCGTGGCGCCCGCCTATGGTCGGATGGGTAGCGGGATCACCCGCGCCGGGCCATCACTGCGCAGCCTGGCGCACGTCTGGACATCAAAACGTTCCGGCAAGCCCTGTTCGTCCAGATAACGCAGCTTGGCCCGCGCCAGGCCCTCCACCACGAACCCGGAGTTCCTTGCCACCGCCGCCGACTCCGGGTTGTTCGTTCTGTAGGCCAGCTCGAGGCGGAAGAGGCCCAGCGTCCCAAAACAGTGCCCTGCCAACGCAGCCGTGGCACGCGAGGCCAGGCCGGCTCCCCGCGCGCAGGAAGAAACCCAATAGGAGACCCACGCCGTTTCGTTGCGGCAATCAATGGAGCCGGCCATGACGTGCCCAACCGCTACTCCGTCCTTCTCGATGGCAAAGGCCACGGCGGACCCGTTGTCCGGGTCGATCCATGGCGCCACCCAACGCCGTGCCGCCGCCTCGGAATTCACCGGTTCCCCGGATTGGGCAGCCATGTCGTCGGCCCCAAAGGCCAGCAGAATCGATTCAATGTCGTCTGCCGAATCGGTCCACGGCCGCAAACGGCCAGCTGGTTGGGAGGCTGGATGGGGAGTCATGGTCCTACCCTAGGCCGGTGAGCCAATCCCTCGGTCGGCAGGTCCATTTCCCTTGGGTCCGAGCGGCGTTGCGCGCTGCCGGGGTTCTGGCGAAAAACAAGACATTGTGATCAACAACCCAATATGACAGAAGCGTTTCGTTGCATACTGCGGGCAAGTGGCGGACATCATGTACATTTGCTGGAACTTGAGATTTCGTTCGACCCCGGTGCGGCACAACGTAGTGCCCCACTTAGCAACATATGTCCCGTCTGCCACGGTGACTACAAGGAGCAATTGCCATGAGCGCCCAAACCCTAGAAGCACTCGCCGATGCCCAGGCCACGACGAAGAAGTCGGCCGGGCACATCATTGTCGACACCCTGGTTGCCCACGGCGTGGAACGCACCTATGTGATTCCCGGCGAAAGCTACCTGGACGTCTTGGACGGCCTGCACCACTCCCCCATTGAGACCATCATCTGCCGCCACGAGGGCGGCGCAGCCTACATGGCCGAAGCCGACGGCAAGATGCACCAGCGTCCGGGCATCGCCATGGTGACCCGCGGCCCGGGTGCCGCCAATGCACACGTGGGCCTGCACACCGCCTGGCAGGACTCGACCCCGATGGTGCTCTTCGTCGGCCTGATCCCCTTCGCACACCGCGACCGCGAGGCCTTCCAGGAATTCGACATCAAGGGCTGGTTCGACACCGGCGCCAAGCGCGTCATGGTCCTTGACCACCCCGAACGCGCCTCGGAGATTGTCGCCGAAGCCATGTTCGCCGCCATGAGCGGGCGTCCCGGTCCCGTCGTCGTTGGTCTTCCCGAAGACATCATCCGCGAAATGGTCGAGCCCTCCCTGCACCCGGTCATCCCGGTGGCCACCGGAGGCATGACGGTGACCGACTGGAAGCAGCTCAAGGCAGCGCTGGAGGAATCCACCAAGCCGCTGTTCGTCCTGGGCGGCAACGACTGGACCCAGGAAGGCACCACCGCGCTGACGTCATGGCTCGAGGAGCACAACCTGGCCGCCGCCGTCGAGTGGCGCTGCGAGGGAACTATCCCCTTCAGCTCCCCTTCCTACGTCGGCCCGATCGGCTACGGCCGCCCGAAGCCGACCTACGACCTACTCGAGGAAACCGACCTGCTGATCTTCGTCGGCACCGTCCCGGGCGACGTGATCACCGATGGTTTCCTGGTGCGCCAGGACTGGACCAAGAAGAACTTCCTGGTCACCATCGACCCGTCGCTGCGCGGCCGCTCAGGCCCCGTCTCGCACCAGATCGTCTCAAAGCCCGACGTCTTCGTGCGCGACCTGGTCATGATGGACTTCGCCGGGAAGCCGGAATGGAAGTCCTTCACCGAGCGCATGCGCGGCGAGCAGGAAAAGTTTGCGGCACTGCCCGCCGCGACCCCGTCCGAAGGCCCCGCCCGCATGGACACCATGATGGCCAACCTGGTGGCCGGCCTGCCGCACGACGCCATGATCACCCTGGGCGCCGGCGAGCACACCAACTGGGCACACCGCTACTTCCCCACCGAGGTTTACGCGGCAATGATTTCTGCACGCAACGGTTCCATGGGCTACTCGGTGCCCTCGGCCATTGCCGCATCGCTGAACTTCCCGGGCCGCCGCGTGGTCACGATTGCCGGCGATGGTGAGTTCCTCATGAACGGCCAGGAGCTGGCCACCGCCGCCCAGTACGGTGCCACCCCGCTGGTCATCGTGATGGACAACCAGGAATACGGAACCATCCGCATGCACCAGGAACGCCACTACCCCGAACGCATCTCGGGCAGGCAGCTCAAAAACCCGGACTTCGCGCTCATGGCCCAGGCCTTTGGCGGATTCGGTGTGCGGGTCGAAAACGACAGCGACATCCCGGCTGCACTTGAGGCCGCCCTGACGGCCATTGACGAGAAGGGCCAGTTCGCCCTGATCCACCTGATCGTGGAGCAGCGCGTCAAGGCCTACTGAGCCAGGTGCTGACGGGACGCGGGCTGCCAATTCTCGGTCAGCTGATCGCGGACGGGCTGGTCG
>NZ_JBKKAP010000051.1:0-5198 GCF_046714615.1 Paeniglutamicibacter sp. | reverse complement strand
CGTCAACTACATGCTCCCCGGCATCCTGCTGATCACGATTGCCTCCGGCATCGCCTACACCGCCTACCGCCTGTTCCTCGACATGCAGGGCGGCATCTTCGAGCGCTTCCAGTCCATGCCGATCGCGCGGTCGAGCGTGCTCTGGGCGCACGTGCTCACCTCGCTGGTGGCCAATCTCGTCTCGGTCGCGGTCGTCGTCGGCGTGGCCCTCCTCATGGGGTTCCGCACCGGAGCATCCGTGGGCGCCTGGCTTGCAATCGCCGGCATCCTCGTCCTGTTCACGCTCGCCCTTACCTGGCTGGCCGTGATCGCGGGGCTCTCCGCGCAGACCGTCGACGGCGCCAGCGCGTTCAGCTACCCGCTGATCTTCCTCCCGTTCATCAGTTCCGCATTCGTGCCCACCAGCACGATGCCCGGCCCCGTCGCGTGGTTCGCCGAGAACCAGCCGGTGACCTCCATCGTGAACACCATCCGGGCCCTTTTCGCCCAGGAGCCCGTGGGCGATGGCATCTGGATCGCTCTCGCCTGGCTCGTCGGCATCCTGGTCATTGCCTACGGCTTCGCGATCGCGAAGTACCGTCGCAAGATCCGCTGAGGCGGGCACTTCCCCCGAGGAGTAGGGGAAAGCGGTTCCGGCTTGTGGAAACACAGGCCGGAACCGCTTTCTGCCTATATCAACGGCCCCCGGGCAAGGAATCCGCCCGGCCCCAGCTCCGCCGCCGGTCAGAATGCAAAAACGGTGACACCGAGGCCGAGGAAGATTGCGGCGAAGACCGGGAAGATCCACGCGGCGAGGATGCCCGCGATCCGGGAGGTGGTGCGGTTTTTGCTGGCCGTGCCGGGGGTTTCGAGGGGCTCGCGAATGGTGTCGTTCTCGACATTCATGGCATCGATGGTTCCCATGACGGATAGGGCGATCATGACTGCGGCGGCCGCGACCAGCACCACGGCAGGGTCAAGGGACAGCCACGAGGAGGCGGGATCCCGCGGGGCGCTGAACGCGGCGAGGATGCCGGCCGCGACTGCTGCTGCGAAGAGAACCATGAATAGCCAGAACCGCCGCATTAATGCGCCAAGGAACATGGGCAGGCCCACCACCAGAATGGCCGGCACCGCGAGCCAGGCAAGCTGGGCGGCACCCAGGCCAAGCAATTCGCCGGCGGCCCAGGGCGAAATCGCCTGGGTGAAGACCACGAAGGCCACCACCCCGAGTACGGAGCGGGCGATCGTGCCCTTCAGCGAGGTTTCCACCACGCTGGCGGACAAGTCAAGGCTCGCGGCATACCCGGCGGGCGTTCCAAACGCCTCCTGCGCCCCCTCGCCGGAGTCGGCAAGGTATTCCTTCACGCTGGCCACGGTGTCACCGATGCCGGAGCCGGAGACGTCGCGAAGGCGCAGCTCGAGGATAAGGGCGTCGAGCCACTTCTGGTCCTGGGTGGTGATCATGCTTGCTCCCTTGCTACTGCGGTTCGGTGAGAAAAGTCGTGGTGATGCCCGCGAAGGCGTGCCAGGCGGTGCGCTGGCGCTCCAGCTCCGAACGCCCGGCATCGGTGAGGGCGAAATACTTGCGGCCCGGTCCGGCTTCGCCCGGCCGCCAGTCAACCTCGAGCCAGCCGGCCGCCTCGAACCGGGTGAGCAGCGGGTACAGGGTTCCGCCCTTCACCTTTCCGAGGCCCGCCCCGGCAAGCTCCGCGATGATCGCATAACCGTAGGTGGGGCCGGCTTCAAGGACCTGCAACGTGCAGAGGCCCAGTGCGGCGCGGAGCCAGTCGCTTGGCCAGTCGTCGCCTGGGTTCATCTGATCTTGGGTGCTGGGCATGACTAGACTGTATGTCTAACTAGTATGCGTGTCAACGATCCGTGAACCTTCGAAACCCGACGCCGGCGGCATGGACGCAATGTTGCGCAGCACACAGTGGCACGGTTATCGTTGCATCGTCAGGCGGAACGTATCTGAAGTTCCTGCCGTCGCTCTAAAAATGGGCGAAATCCGGGTTCATTGCCCGAAGACGAATATGGCCTTATTTCTTTTTGCTGCATTCGAAAGTCACAAAAATGTCTACAGTTTCCGCTGCCGTTTCCCGCGCCCTTTTAACCTGCACTTCCGAGATCTTCGGTGTCATGGGGAACGGTAATGCCCACTTCCTTGACGCCGCTCTCCGCACCGGGTTCCGCTTCACCGCCGTGCGCCACGAGTCAGCCGCCGTCACCGCCGCCGACGCCTACTTCCGCGTCACCGGAAAACCTGCCATCGCCACCACGACCTACGGCGCCGGCTTCAGCAACGCGATCACCCCGCTGGCGGAGGCCGCCAAGGCGAGGGTCCCGATGGTGCTGGTCGCCGGTGACCAGCCCTCCACCGGCGCCCGCCCCTGGGACATCGACCAGGGCGCCATTAACGACGCCGTGGGCGCCACGACCTTCGTGGTTGACGCGCAGCGCCCGATGGCCATCGCATTCGAGGCCGTCGCCCACGCACTGCGCGAACGTACCGCGGTGGTGTTGTCGATTCCCTACGACCTCGTTGCCGACGAGGCGGCCGAGGAAGGCCAGCTGTCGCTGGCGGACTTCGAGTTGGATCCCGGATACCCGGCCGCCGCACAGCAACTGCTCGCCCAGGCTGCCACGGCCCTGAACGAGGCCAAGCGCCCACTGGTCCTGTACGGCCGCGGGGCACGGCTGTCCGGTGCGGCGAAGGCAATCACCGCGCTCGCCGACCGACTGGGGGCGCTGAGCTCAAGCACGGTGCTCGCGGCCAACCTCCTGGCCGGCCGCAACGGGGACCTGGGCATCACCGGCGGATTTTCCTCCGAGGAAACCGCGGACCTCATTCACGAGGCCGACGTGGTGCTGGTGCTCGGGGCGGGCCTGAACCAATTCACCACCCGCTTCGGGGAGCTTTTCAACGGCGGCACCCAGGTCATCCAGGTCGATGTCGCCACGGCGGCG
The DNA here is from genome assembly GCF_046714615.1 of Paeniglutamicibacter sp. Classification (NCBI taxonomy): domain Bacteria; kingdom Bacillati; phylum Actinomycetota; class Actinomycetes; order Micrococcales; family Micrococcaceae; genus Paeniglutamicibacter; species Paeniglutamicibacter sp. The sequence continues at coordinate 2,249 of NZ_JBKKAP010000051.1, read as the reverse complement.
ACCAGCCCGCGGGTTGACGTATTCATCCGGGCCGACGTGGCCGCGGTTGCCGACGCCCTGCTGCCGCTGGTTCACGGGCGCGACGGCGAGTGGCGCTGGGTGGAGACGGCGGGCGACCGCCTGGAGCGGGTCAACGACCACGCGAGGGGGGATCGAGCGGCACCGGACGGATTGCTCGATCCGCGGGCGGTGGCACAAACCTTGAATATGATCATGCCCGCGGACCGCGTGGTGGTGCAGGACGGCGGACACTTCATCGGGTGGGGTCCCATGTACTGGGATGTCCCGGGGCCGCACGCCCTGAACCTCGTGGGCACCGCCTACCAAAGCATCGGGCTGGGCCTGGCCTCCGCCGTGGGCGCCGGGGCCGCGGCTCCGGAGTCCACCATCGTGCTGGCCAGCGGCGACGGCGGCTTCCTCATGGGCCTGGCGGACCTCGAATCCGTCATCCGCTCCGTGCGCAGCGGCATCATCGTCATCTACAACGACGCCGCCTACGGGGCCGAGATCCACCAATACGGATCCATCGGGCTGCACGAGGGCCCCATGCTGATTCCCGAGGTCGACTTCGCCGCCGTGGCGTGCGGGCTCGGCGCGAAGGCCAGCAAGGTCCGCACGCTGGATGACCTTGCCGGGCTGCGGGACTGGGTCGCCGAAGGGTCCAACGGGGTCTTCCTGGTGGACTGCCGCATTTCCCCGGAGGTGCGGGCCCCGTACATGGAGGAAGTCCTGGAGGCCAACCGCAGGGCAGCCGGCGTGCGGGGCTGAGCCCCCGCGCCCGCCCCGCGCCCGCCCCGCGCGGGCGCGTGTTTCGCCGGCAGAAAAACCGTTGACTGGATAAAATGCAGACCTACCGCAAAGTAGGTTCCGCCCCCTAGGGTGGGATGGTGCGACATTCGATCCGGACGGCCCTTGCCGCCGCAATACTCACCGCGTGCGCGGCGGCCGGGGCACTCCCGGCGCAGGCGCAACCCGTGACAGAAGCGAGGTCGATCTCCGTGCACCCGCACTCGGCAGCCCCCATTCCCTACGCCGAAGGCCGCGACGTGGCGGCACCCTCCCTGCGCGTGGCGACCTTCAACGCCTCGCTGAACCGCCCGCTGCCCGGGCAACTCGCAGTGGATCTCTCCACGCCCCTGGACACCCAGGCGCAGGCGGTGGCCGAGATCGTGCAGCGCAACGCACCCGACGTGCTGTTGCTTAACGAGTTCGACCACGATCTTCAGGGCGCCGCGGCGGAGGCATTCAAAAGCAATTACCTGGCCCGCTCCCAGGGCGGCCAGGCCCCCATCGACTACCCGTACACGTATCTGGCCCCGGCCAACACGGGGATCCCCAGCGGTGCGGACCTTGACGGGGACGGCATCGTGGGCGGCCCCGCCGACGCGCTGGGCTACGGGGACTTCGAGGGCCAATACGGCATGGTGCTTTTCTCCAAGTACCCCATCGACGCCGCCAACGCCCGCACCTTCCAGAAGTTCCTGTGGAAGGACATGCCGAACTCGCAACTGCCAACCCGGCACTACGGCGAACTGGTCCGCGGGGTGCTGCGCCTGCCCAGCAAATCCATGTGGGACGTGCCGGTCACGGTGGGGGACAAGACGATCCACGTGATTGCCGCCCACCCCACCCCTCCGGTATTTGACGGCCCGGAAAAACGCAACCAGGCACGCAACCACGACGAGATCCGGCTCATCAACGACTACCTTGGCGGCGAGGGTCGCGGCGAATACATCTATGACGATTCGGGCAAGCGCGGAGCACTGGAACCGGGCAGCGACTTCGTGGTGCTGGGGGATTTGAACTCCGACGCCGCCTCGGGGGAGTCCGACCCGGCTGCCATCACGGCCCTGCTGGGCAACCCGTCGCTGGTTGATCCGCGGCCGGCCGTCGCCGAACTCCCCGGGGATCTTGAACTCCGGGGCATTGCCGGGATCACCCGCAGCGCCCTGGGCACCGCCGACTTCGGGCGCGGAAGCGCCGGGGTGCTGCGCGTGGACTACGTCTTGCCCTCGGCAACGCTGCCGGTGCGCGGTTCGGGAGTCTACTGGCCCGGAGCCGGGCAAGACGGCGGCGAACTCGTTTCCGGGTGGCCGCCGGCCAGCAGTGACCACCGGCTGGTCTGGGTCGATGTCACGCTAACCGACTGACCCCCCCGGGGCAACCATGCAGCAACGGCCGGGGCCCCCCCCCAAATAGGGGGGGCGGGGGGGTAATAAAAAAAACCACCCCCCCCCACCCAGAGCGGG
>NZ_JBKKAP010000050.1:0-1139 GCF_046714615.1 Paeniglutamicibacter sp. | reverse complement strand
CTAGTGTCCTGCGCCTGAAGTTCGCTTCAGAAGTCGGCCCAGTGACTCGAGGATCTGTTCGGCGGACTTCGTCCAGATGAACGGCCGCGGGTTTTCGTTCCAGGCCTTGACCCAGGCCCGGATGTCGCTTTCGAGGGACTGGACCGAGCGGTGGTCGCTGCGCCGCAGCAGGTCGTCGGTGACGAAGCCGAAGAACCGTTCGACCTGGTTGATCCAGGAGGAATAGGTCGGGGTGAAGTGCATGTGGAACCGCGGATGCCTTTCCAGCCAGGCCTTCACGGCCGGGGTCTTGTGGGTCTGGTAGTTGTCGCAGATCAGGTGCACGTCCAGGTCCTCCGGGACCTGGGCATCGATCTTGGCCAGGAACTTCTTGAACTCCACCGCCCGGTGCTTGCGGTGCAGGGAAGTGATCGCCGAGCCGTCTGCGGTGTTCAGTGCGGCGAACAGCGTGGTGGTCCCGTGCCTCACGTAGTCGTGTGTGCGCTTCTCCGGCATCCCGGGCATCATGGGAAACGCGGGCTGGGAGCGGGCCAGGGCCTGGACCTGGGACTTCTCGTCCACCGAAAGGACCACCGCCGACTCCGGCGGGTTGAGGTAGAGACCGACCACGTCGTAGACCTTGTCCACGAACTGCGGGTCGTTGGAGAGCTTGAACCCGTCGGCGCGGTGTGGCTTGAGCTCGAACGCCTTCCAGATCCGGCCGATCGTGGACCGCGATAGCCCGCTGCGCTCGGCCATCTTCGCCCGCGACCAGTGCGTGGCGTTCTTCGGGGTGCTTTCCAGCGTTGCCACGACCACGTCCTCGACCTGCTCCACGGTGATCGAGGCCGGACGCCCGGGGCGCGGCTCGTCCACCAGCCCGTCGAGCCGGCGTTCCAGGAATCGGCGCCGCCATTTGGCCACCGTGTGCGAATCGACCCCGCACCGCGCCGCGACCGCCACGTTGGTCAGCCCCTCGCCGCTGGCCAGCAAGATCCTCGAACGCGTCGCCAGCGCCTGCGAGGACTTCGCACGCCGCGCCCAACGCGTCAGCGTCTCGCGCTCCCCATCCGTCAATTCCAGCGGTACCTTCGGCCTCCCGGTGCTTCCCATGACACCATTTTACAATTAGGAAGCGAATTTCTGGCGCAGGACACTAG
>NZ_JBKKAP010000049.1:0-17632 GCF_046714615.1 Paeniglutamicibacter sp. | reverse complement strand
CCAACTCGGTGGTCGTCATCGGACTCGGGCGCTTCGGCGGGGCGCTGGCGCTGGAACTGGCGGCCGCCGGCACCGAGGTGCTGGGAATCGACAACGACGAGGACATCGTCCAGTCGTTCAACGGCCGGCTCACCCATGTGGTGCGCGCCGATTCCACCAAGGAGGAGGTGCTGCGCCAGCTCTCGGTGCACGATTTCGATCGTGCCGTGGTCGGCATCGGCAGCGACCTCGAGGCCAGCATCCTCACCACCTCTGCCCTGTTGCGCTTCAACAAGCCCACGATCTGGGCCAAGGCCGTCAGCGCCGCGCACGGCCAGATCCTGGAGCAGCTCGGGGTTGAGCACGTGATCCGTCCCGAGCAGGACATGGGACGCCGCGTGGCACACCTGGTCCGTGGCGCCATGCTCGACTACGTCGAGTTCGAGGACGGATTCGCCATGGTCAAGACCCGCCCGCCCAAGGAAACCCTGGGCAAGGCCCTCGGGGAAACGGGGATCAGGTCCAGGCACCACGTCACCATCGTGGCGGTGAAAAGGCAGGACAAGGAATGGGACTACACCACCACCGAGACCGTGCTACACGAGGACGACGAGATCATCGTGGCAGGGGCGACCGCGGCCGCCGAACGCTTCGCCGCACTGCTCTGACCACATCCACTCCTTGCCTCCATCCCGGCGGGATCGAGACCCCCGCAGGGAGGTTGTCTGATTTCAAACCGGAATGTCTTCCCCTGGAAGTAGCCATACACGGTAGCTATCCCGTGATGCGCAGGGATGCATCAAAAGGCAAACGGTTCTGTGAAGACTGCGCCATTTATCGCTGAGATTCACAGGGGAAGGAATACGCCCTAGGCAAGTTGGAGTCGGCTCAGTTCACGAGGAGCACCGACAATGCATACGACTCTGGACCAGATTGCAGGGTAGTGCAGATGACTCCTGACAAACTGAGTGTCAGCAGGCGTCTGCACTGGCCCCAAAACCCGGGAAACCCAGTGAAGGCGACTTCTGAAAATGACAACGTTTTTAGATGTCGGATTTTTGGGCATCGGGTGTCGCGGTGGGGGATCGGCTTGCGCGACACCGTGATCCGGCGCTCACGGTTCGGAAGGGAAGTTTCCTGAGGTGGCGCTGGGACGGCCAATTTGTGGATTGCGGCGTTTCGATGGAGGTCGCTGAACCAGATCTACAACGGATACCCGTGGCTGCGGGATACAGTCGCGAATGCCGCTGCAGCTGTCCCTGACACTCTGTTCCGGCGGCCGAGGGTCAGGGGCAGTTCGTCAACCGGGCAGGCCGCACGACGAGCCGCTGAAACGCGCAAAAGGTGCCAGCTTCTGCAAAGGAGATTTCCTTTCAGGAGCTGGCACCTTTTCAACGCGGCAACTGGTGGCATTCAACCGCCAATGGCCTCGCCTGCGCACGTGACTTATACATCGTTGAGATCTATGCCCTTGGTTTCCTTCATCTTGAGCACCACAAGTGCGGTGATCGCGCACAGGCCGACAATGTAGATACTCGGCATCAGGAACAGCCCGCGGCTATTGAAGTATGCGTTCAGGTACGGGGCGGAACCGCCGAACACCGCCACCGACAAGGAGTACGCAAATCCGATGCCTTGGGTTCGGACGGCTGTCGGGAACGCTTCCGATAGAACAGGCGAAAGGATTGCTCCGGCGGCTGCAACAATCAGCAATGCGCTGCCGGATGCCACGAACAAGGTCCAGGGCGCTGAGGTAATCATGGTCATGAGCGGGATCTGGGCGATCATCATTGCAACCGCAAACCCGATGAGGACGGGACGTCGGCCGATGCGGTCGGAGAGGATTCCCCAGAATGGCAGCGATGCCAGGGCGACCAATTGGGCACCGACACTGACCCAGTACGCACTTTGGGCGTCCATGCCTTGTTGGGTGATCGCGTAGGTGGATGCGTAGGCGGTCCAGGTGTAGTGGGCCGAAGTGATGCCTGCGGTCATGCCGATCATCATCAGGATGGCCTTGGCGATCTTGCCCCGGTCCAGTGCCGGTGCTGTCTGCAGCTCCGCAACGTTTTTCTGTTGGTCGAAAACTTCGCTTTCTTCCATGCCGCGGCGCAGGTACAACGCGGCCAAGGCAAGCAATGCGCCCAGAAGGAACGGAATGCGCCATCCCCAGGCGGCCACGAGCGAATCATCCAGCAGGTTGGTGACCAGTCCACCGATGGTGAAAGCCAGGACCGAGCCACCGAAGATCGCAACAAAGACGATGGATCCCCAGAGCCCTCGCTTGTTGGGGGGAGCGATCTCGGCAATGTAGGTGTTCGCGGTTGCGGATTCACCGCCGTGTGCGAAGCCTTGGGCGACGCGGGCCAGCAAAAGAAGAATTGAGGCACCGACACCGATTTGGCCGTAGGTTGGCATCAACCCGATGAGCAGGGAACCACCGGCCATCATGAGCATGGTGAAGATCAGGACGTATTTCCGTCCCCTGCGGTCGGCAACACGTCCGAACACGATGCCACCCAGTGGCCTCATGAGGAAACCGACGGCAAACACCGCCAGGGTTGAGAGCAGCGCCGATACCGCATCCGTGGGATTGAACATCGCCTTGGCAATGAATGGCGCGAACACCGCGTAGGCGCTCCATTCGTACCATTCCAAGACGTTTCCGACGGTGCTGGCAATCATTGACCGGCGTTTGGATTGGCGGGGACCTGCGGGACGAACGGACTGCGCAACGTTAGCAGACGTTGTCATGGTGTTTCCTTTCGACGGGTCGAGATAAGAGCTGATCAACGGGTGTAAATGAAGAATCCTTGACCACTTTTGCGGCCCAGATGCCCGGCTGCGACGAGGTGTCGGATGTTCTCCGGGACACGGCAAGAAGGGTCGTTCGTTTCCGCATAGATGGAGTCGGCTGCATGGGCCAGGACATCCAGTCCGATGTAGTCCGCCAGACGAATGGGTCCGATCGGCATTCCGCACCCCAGCTCCATGCCGCTGTCGATGGTTTCGGCGGAACAATAGTCCGCATCCAGCATGGTGGCAGCCGAGATCAGGTAGGGGATCAACAACCGGTTCACGACGAAACCGGGGCGGTCAGAAATCGCCAGGGCAGTTTTCCCGAGCCCCTGTTCCACAAACCGGGTTGCCGCTTCAACGGTTGCCTCGCTGGTATGTTCCCCGCGAATGATTTCAACAAGGGCCATCTTTGGGACAGGATTGAAGAAATGCAGGCCGGTGAATCGTTCCGGGCGGTTCACGGATTCTGCGAGCTGCGTGATAGGGATCGTCGAGGTGTTCGTGGCAATCACCGCTGTGTCGGAGGCCACGGCGCAGATGTCATGGAGTACGGCCAACTTCACGTCAAGGACCTCGGGGACCGCCTCAATGATGAAATCCGCGTGGGCGATGGCGGCAAAGGTGGTGGATGTGAAGATTTCGCCAGGCCCTGTCGTAGGCCGTGAAGCCACAGGCGCCGCGCTGATCCGTGCCCGAGCCGTTTCCAGGGCCTGTACTGAGGGATCAATGAGGGTCACGGTGAATCCCGCGGAATATGCAACCTGTGCGATTCCCGAGCCCATGGCGCCGGCACCGACGACTGCGATTTTCAGACTGTTTTCTGTGGAAATCATGATGGATACCTCCGAAGTAGTGCGGCCAGCGCCTGGCCGCCGCCGATGCACATGGTGACTATGCCGAATTCAAGGTCCCGGCGCTGCAAATCCATTGCCACGCGCAGGGTCAATATCGCTCCGGTTGCCCCGACCGGGTGACCCAGGGCAATGGCGCCGCCATACGGGTTGGTGCTTTCGGGGTTCAGCTTCGCGTCGCGGATAACTGCCAGTGCTTGCGAGGCGAAGGCCTCGTTGAGTTCTGTGACCCCGATGTCGACCGGGGCAAGGCCGGTCTCGGCAAAGAGCTTCTGAAGGGCCAGTGTTGGCGCGTATCCCATCAACTCTGGAGCCATGGCGGCGGTGCTGACATGCTCGATGGTGGCCAAGGCCGGCAGCCCACGATCGCGGATCCCGGAAACCTTGCCAAGCACAAGGGCCGCAGCACCGTCGTTGATGCCCGAGGAGTTTCCCGCGGTGACCGAACCTTGGGGATCGAACGCCGGATCCAGCCGAGCCAGTGAATCCAGGGTGGTTGTGCTGCGTGGATGCTCGTCCACATCGGCGCTGTCGCCCCCGACGATGCTGTGTTGGAGGATTTCTTCGGCAAAAACGGCCTTGCTTGATGTTGCCGCGGCACGGCGTTGGCTCTCGAGCGCGAATTCATCCTGGGCCAAGCGTGAAACATCAAACTTCCGCGCCACGTTTTCGGCGGTGAATCCCATGTGCTTTCCACTGAAGGGATCGGTGAGCATGGCGATGGTCCCATCGAGGAACCTGCGGTGGCCCAACTTTCGCCCGGATCTGGTGTCGAAGTCAAGGAATGGCATGTTCGACATCGATTCGTTGCCTCCGGCTACGATGAAGTCGCTGCCTCCCCAGGCGAGCTGCTGTGCTGCGGACCACACGGCCTGCAGGCCGCTGCCGCAGAGCCTGTTGACGTTGAAGGCCGGGGTATCTTCGCCAAGACCCGCACCGATTGCCACCTGTCGTGCGTTGTAGGCGTGGGGGCCCACTTGTCCGATGCATCCCATGATGACTTCATCGATGTCGTGGCCGGGTACACCCGAGCGCTGGATGGCGCCTTTGACCGATTCGGAACCCAACTCGTGGGATTCCTTCCCGCCCAGTACGCCGGAAAAGCGTCCTATAGCGGTTCGGGCTCCGGCAATGATGGCGATTTTTTCGTGCTGCATACTGTTGCCTTTCGGGGTCTTGAGATGAACGTGGGGAATTGGCCGGCCTAGACCATTAGTGCTGCAAACGATTGGGCCCTGGCCAAAAGATCCGGAACACCCTTTTCCAGGCGCGCGGAAAATGACCGATCCTCTGGCCGTTCACCCTTCAGCCACCGCGTATAGATCGCCTCGCAGAAGATGGAGGCCTTCCACAGTGCAAGCGCTTGGTACCAGGGGAGCGCCGAGAGGTCCAACGTCATCTGGTCCTGGTAACGATTGACGATTTCGGCCCGGCTGAAGTATCCCGGTTCCCGGGTCACCGAGGTCAACTCCATGACCGAGGGGCTTTCGCCTCGCTCGGCGTAGGTAGCCAACAGATATCCCAGATCGGCCAGAGGATCGCCGAGCGTTGCCATTTCCCAGTCGAGAACCGCCAGGACCGCCGGATCCTCGGCGTCCGTGAACATGAGGTTCCCCATGCGGTAGTCGCCGTGAATCAATGAATGCCGCTGGGTATCGGGCATGTTCTTCTCAAGCCAACTCCCCAACTCGGCAACCTGGGGCAGCGAGCGGAGGGTATTGACGTCCCAAAGCGACGAGAACCGGTCGACCTGCCTCTTCAAATAGCCGTCTGGACGACCCAGACTCGAGAGTGGTTCCCTTGAAATATCGAGCGAGTGCAACTGCACGAGGGTGTCCACGGTCAGCTTGCTGGTCGTGCGTTTGGCGTCGGGGGTGACAAAGTGCGGGGGGGAGCTGTCGGTGATGACGGCACCTTCCAGGAAATCCATAATGTAGAACGGGACTCCAAGGATCGACTCGTCGGCGCAGGTGGCGACGATATTCGGAACCGGGAACCCTTCGTCCCTGAGCAACGACTGGATTCTGGATTCACGCACCATGTCGTGCGTCGAACGGGGCAAGGGAGGCCGAGGCCCACGGCGCAGTACGAGGTCGGCCTCGCCGCGGCCGATCCGGTAGGTCACGTTGGACTGGCCTTCTCCAATCCGTGCCCAGTTTAGTGGACCTGACCCGATGCCTTCCGTGTCGAGGAATGCTTCGATGCGGTCCAGGACCAACAGGGGCTGCTGGCCGTTTCCGCCGTCAAAGGTCTGAACGACGTCCGGCTGCTGTGCTGGAGTGCTCATGCGAAGATCTCCTGGCTGGTGGTGGCGTTGCCGCGGAATTCCTCGCCGTTTTCGACTGCGCGTCGGCGCTTGGAACTGGCTCGCCGTGAAATGGCCCATTTGTGGGTTTCATTGGAACCGTCGTAAATCCTGAAAGGTCGGACTTCGCTGAGGTACTGAGCCAGGGGCAGTCCGTCTGATACCCCGTCGCCGCCGCACAGCTGGATGGCCCGGTCGATGACCTTGTAAACGGCTTCAGAGCAATGGACCTTGGCGATCGAAGACAAAGCGGATCCGGCCTTCGGGTCGCTTTCCAAAAGATGTGCGGTCTTGGTGATGATGGAGTCGGAGGTTTCGATGTCGATGGCCGACTCGGCCAGCATGTTCTGGGCGATGCCGAGCTCGCCGATGGCAGAGCCGAAGATCTCCCGCGTGTTGGTGCGGTCCAGTACGATGTCCTGTGCCCGCCGGGCCAGGCCGAGCCAGCGCATGCAGTGGGTCAGGCGGGCTGGGCCCAGTCGGACCTGGGCGTATTTGAAGCCGAGTCCGACTTCGCCCAGAACCGCCGAGTTGGGGACCCGGACGTTGTCGAAATGCAGGTGCGGGTGGCCGCCGGCGATGGTCCGGTCAATAGTGTGGATGGGATGGCCAACCCTGACGCCAGGGGTGTCCATAGGCACGAGGAACATGGTGGCGCCATCCGGATGTCCCTCGATATCCACGGTTCGTGCCATATAGATGGCAAAACCTGCAATCTCTGCCCCGCTGCTGAAACGCTTCTCTCCGTTGAGTACCCACGTGTTGCCGTCCTTGACGGCGGAAGCGGTGAGCGCTTCGGGATCCGAACCGGCTCCCGGGTGAGGTTCGGTCATGCCGAAGCAGGAACGTGTGGTTCCGGCGGCGAGCGGGGCCAGGAATTCCGCCTTTTGTTCGTCGGTGCCGATGAGGTTGATCATGTGCATGTTGCCCTCGTCAGGCGCCATGAGGTTTAGTACGGCGGGACCAATCGGCGAATATCCGGCTTCCTGGAAAATCGGGGACCAGTAGCGCAAGGCGAGGCCTTGGCCGCCAAAATCGACCGGAACCTGGGGCGCGAAGATACCGAGCTTCTTGGCTTCTTCGCCCAGGGAAATCCGCACCGATTCGTCCAGACGGTCGCCCGGGGCTGGTTCGTGGGGAATCACGCGGTTCCTGATGAAGGCATGGGTCCGTAATCGGAGCTGTTCCACGTCGTGGGGTAGTTCAAAAGTCATGGTTCGTTCCTTTGCGGTAGGGGTGTGGATTTAGGCTGAGCCGCCGGCCGTGGTGAGGCCGCCGTCCACGGTGAGGTCTTGTCCGGTGATCCAAGACGCATCCGGACCCACCAGGAAGGCGGCTGCGGAGCCAATGTCCTCGGGTACGCCAAGTCGCTTTAGGGGGTAGGCTGCCACCACGTTGTCTTCCTTTCCTTCGTAAAGGGCACGGGCAAATTGGGTTTTCACGACACCCGGCGAGATTGAGTTGACCCGAATTTCGGGGCCGAGTTCAACGGCGAGTGTGCGTGTCAAATGTCCGACCGCGGCCTTGCTGATTCCGTAGAATCCGATGCCCTCCGAGGGGACGGCCCCGGTGACCGAGGAAATGTTCACGACCGAGCCCCCGCGTTTCCGGAAGCCCAGCCGCCGGTCGCCCACCACCGCTTGGGTCCAGGACAGAGTCCCCAGTACGTTCACCTCGAATATTTTGGAAGCGGCCCCGAGGTCGAGGTCCACTAGTGGGCCATAGACAGGGTTGATTCCGGCGTTGTTCACCAGGATGTCAACGCCTCCGAATTCCCGGTGTGCGATGTCAAGGACTTCCTGCTGATGGTCGGGGTCGTTGGATTTTCCGGACACGGCGATCACCCTGCCACCGGGGATTCGGGCGGCAGCCTCAGCCAGTGCTTCCTGGCCGCGGGCCGTGATGATGACCCCTGCTCCGTCGGAGGCAAGACGTGTGGCGATGGCCAGTCCGATGCCGCGGCTGGCGCCGGTGACGATTGCGAATTTTCCGGACAAGGGGAGGGATGTGTTGGGCATCCTTAGACTTCCTGTTTCGTGGTGGCCGGGGTTGTGGTGCGCAGTTCCCTACGTTGGATCTTGCCGGTCTGTGTCTTGGGAAGGTCGGCCAGGATGCGGACGGATCGTGGGTACTTGTAGGCGGCCAAGCGATCCTTGCAGTGGGCGATCAGTTCGGCTTCGGTGGTGCTCTGGCCCGCCTTCATGGAGACAAAGGCAACGACGGTTTCGCCGCGGTATTCGTCGGGTTCGCCAATGACCGCTGCTTCAAGTACCGCGGGATGCTCATAGAGGACATCTTCGACTTCGCGTGGCCAGACCTTGAAACCGGAGGTGTTGATTTGGTCTTTGATCCTGTCAACCAGGTAAACCCAGCCCGACTCGTCTATGACGGCCACGTCTCCGGTGCGGAGCCTTCCACCGGGCAGGGCGCGCTCCGTTTCCGCTGGTTTGTTGAGGTATCCGGTGGTCACGGAGGGTCCTTCGATTTCAAGTTCCCCCGAGGTCCCTGCCGGTACGTCTGCTCCGTTGTGGTCAACGATTCGTACATGAACGCCCGGCAGTGGAACACCAATTGACAGGGTCCCAAAGACCGGGTCGACGGGAGCGCGCAGGCCTGCCGGTACCGCGATGACGGCCGATGATGTTTCGGTCATGCCGTAAACATTGTGGATGTAGTGGCCAAAACGATTTTCGAAGCGGGCGACGGTCGCCGGTGGAATCGGGGCGCCTCCGGAATATAGGTAGCGGATGCTGCGCATGTCGCCGGCATCGGCGTCTTCCAGTTCGAGGATGCCGTTGAACACCGTGATCGATCCGATGGTCAGAGTGACTTTCCGCTCACGGATGGCATCGACCACTGCCCGAGCCGACGGCCTGTTGATGAAAACCAGCTCCCCGCCGTGAAGCAGGGTTGAGATCGCGCACGCGACGGCCCCCGTGATGTGGAAGAGTGGCGCAACGGCCAGAACCACGTCCTCCTCATCAAGTGACTGCCAGTTTGCGTATGACCAGGCAACGGAAAGGGCATTTTGATGAGTTCCGACTGAGCCTTTGGCCGGCCCCGTGGTGCCCGAGGTGTATGTCAGCATGGCGGGGGTTGAATGCTGAAGCGCAACCGCCAGCGGTTTCTGCCCGGCGAAAGCGTTGACAAGCGTTGAGTATTGGCTGGTGTTGCCAGCCTGCAGAGTGCCCAGGGTCAGAGCCTTGATTTCTGCGGTTGACTGGAACTCGGTGTCGTGAGTTCCGATGACCCACACCGAGGAGGTGTCTATCAGGACGGTGAGCAGATGTTCTCGGTCGTTTTCGAGGGCAACGATGCCGACTGCCTGGGAATCGTTGATCAGGTTTCGGAGTTCCCGGCCCTTGTACATTGGGTTCAGCACCAATGCCGTTGCGCCCGCTTTCCAGATTGCCAGCATGGTGATGGCGAACTGGGGAACGTTTTGCAGGTAGATGCCGATGACATTGCCAGGCATGATTCCGCGGTCCTGGAATGCGCAGGCCAGGGAATCGGCCATCTGGTCCAGCTCGGAAACTGATATCCGTCCATCAAAGTAGGAGATGGCCACGGCATTGGGTGCTCGATCAACGCGCTGGTCCCATTCGGTGCAAATGGTGCTGTTCTCACTCGGGGTCTCGGTGCTAACCCACTCCGGATATAACTGCGTCCAAGGGGAAACTGTTGTTTCGCGCATCGAGTCTTTCCTCCGGCAAACTATGCATGGCAACCGAGCGCTCGCTCGGTAGACTTCAATGTAGTGTGGATCACAGATTGCGTCAAGCGGTTTTTTGGTCGAAGGCCTTCCACGCGTGACCCAATGGAGAGAGTGAGGACCACAGTGAGCGTTGTGCAGCATTCGCAAGTGCTGGAGCGACCGATTGGTAATTGGCGTGACTTTGACGGGATGGATCTAGGTCCAATCCTGACCGGGGCGCTGGGATGCTTTATGGAAAATGGCTACCACGGAACGACCATTAGGCAGATCGCGGATGCTTCGGGTCTGTCCGTTCCGGGCGTATACCATCATTTCAATTCCAAGCATTCGATACTTGACGAGCTTGATCGAACGGCGATGCATGAGCTTTGGATACGCTCACAGGCGGCATTGGACGATGGCCCGAGCGACACACAAGCAAAGTTTGATCGGTTGATCGAATGTTTGGTACTTTTCCACGCGTATAGGCGCGAAGTCGCGTTCATCTCGTTCAGTGAAATCCGTAGTTTGGAAGGCACTGCACGAGAGGAACATATTTCGGCCCGTACCCGCCAGCAAAATTTGCTGACGGATTTGGTTCTTGAAGGGTGTGCGAGCGGGGTTTTTGAGAACGATTTTCCCCTTGAAGCCGCCCGCGCCATCACGAACATGTGCGTAGGCGTCTCCCAGTGGTACCGAACGGACGGAGTCCTGGCCCCACAGCAAATTGCTGCGCGATACACCATGCTCTGTCGGAAAACCGTCGGCGCACACTCGTGATGCAACTAACCCAGTCAGACAGGAGGATCGGTTCCTTCACCTTCTTCGCCGACAACAAATCCGCTGACGATGCATTCACTCAACAGGAATAAGCGCCAGCACATATTGGCGCGTTCTCGCACTGCCGACGCCGCGCGCGAACAGATCGCAGGCCGCGTGCTTGCCGGTGGCTTGAACGAGCACGAGCCCGGGATTGCCGAAGACCGAAGGATTTATCTTTTGCAGTCCCCAAGTGGCCAGGGGCTGGAAACCTAAGCCGAGGCTGTTTCGGCTGCAGCCGAGGTCTCTTCCGGCTTGAGCCGTTTGGTGCGCCTGCGGGTGGTGAGTGCTGGATTGATCTTGTCCAGCACTGGCTGCGTCCAGGTCTTTTCAGTGCTGACGTGAAGGCCTGCTTTTCGGCGGCCTGAGCTTCATGCAAATCGTATTTCGAGTGGACCCGTGCGGCGACTATCTGCCTGGCAATGGGTTGTCGCATTGGGAGATCGGCTTACGGGCCAGGGTCGGGTGGGGTCAGGAAGAGCGAAGCCTCCGTGAGAATCCTGGGTGCATGATGATCTCGCACTGGAGCGTTGTGCCCATTGGATTGTGTGGCCTGGGCCGAGGCTGAGTTTCAAGGAGAACCTTCTCCGATAGCTTCGATAATCACATGCAAGCGCGATTATCAAAGCTATCGGAGCATGCTGATTCTTTAATGGTGACTCAAATGTGAGATTATTGAAGTATGAAACCGTCCGAAGCCCTCCTGGTACTGAGCGATCTCGCCTCCGCCCAATGGGGCCTGGTCACCACGCAACAGGCCCGTGCCTCGGGGGTAAGTGCTGCCCAGATGGCCAGATTTGCCGAACGGGGCAACCTGGAACGGCTGCAGCACGGGGTATATGCGGTCGCGGGCGCACCAGTGGATCCCCACCGCGAAATACAGTCCGCCTGGCTGGGACTGAACCCGTCGATCCCGGCCTATGAGCGGATAGCCGAGCCGGAGGTGGAACTGATTTCCCATGCCTCGGCAGCCAACCTGCATGGGCTGGGAAACGTGGATGCCGACGACATCGAATTCACGGTGGCACGCCGGCGGCAGAGCCGACGCACAGATATCAGGTTCCACCGGGCCGACGTGCCCAGAAACGACAGGACCCTGAAGAACGGGATGCCGGTGACCACCCCGGCCCGCACCGTTCAGGACCTGGCCGCGATCGGTATCGACGGCGGCCATCTCGCCCCCATCACCCGAGACGCGATAGTCAAGGCCGGCGTGGATATGGATGACCTGGCGGCAAGGCTTGCACCCTTTGCCATCCGCTACGGCATGAAGCAAGAGGATGGCCAAGGCCTGGTGGATCGATTCCTGGTTGAGGCCGGACTGCCGGAATCATCACGCCAACTGACCCTCCACCAGCTCCGCGGTTCCACAACCCTGGCGGACGGGATAACCACGTCGGCAATCCAGATGATGTTGGCACAACAGCTGGAAGCTACTGGTCTCCTGGCCGCCATCAAAAAGACGACCGAATCCATTACCGCGAGTCTTGCCTTCCCCCTGGGCGGACACATCTCCGAGGTACGGGGTGCCCTCGAATCCATCGAGGGCACCCCAGATGTATCCCAGCGCCTTGCATCCTTTCGCTCGCCCGTCCAGATCGGAGCCGTCGCCGACCCGGCTCGAACCAGGTCTCTGAAGGAAGCCGATGCGAAGGTATCCGAAGAGGGCCCCGGCGATGATGAAGGAACAACCACCAAGGCACCCGTGCTCCCCGCATCTGAAGGACTGGACCAATGATTGAAAAAAGGTACTCCTCTCCCCAAAGCTTTGACCGCGCGGTCAGGGACCGGCTGAAGAGAGCAGCCAAGGATGGGCGCCGGAACTTCCAGGAACTGCAACGGGAATTTCATCTGCAACGCTTTCTGGCCAGGGTCTTTGCCAGCCCCGACTCCATGTGGGTCCTCAAAGGAGGCACCGGCCTGCTGATGCGCCTTCCAGGTAGCCGGCATAGCCAGGATCTGGACCTCCTACACCGGAGCCATGACCTGAACGAGGCCATCGCCGAACTGCAACAGCTGGCCGATCTGACCGACTTCGACCCCTACCGATTCGTCCTGGGAACGCCGACCCGGATGACAGGGGGCGTGGACGGTGCCCAAATCATGGTCACGGTCTACCTCGGAGTCCAGCAGGTCGGGGATTTCCCCATTGATCTTTCGACGCATCTTGAACTGGTCGCCGGCGTCGACACGGTCGAGGTGGCCCCCATCATCGAAATCGATGACGTGCCGACCCTCCCGCCCTTCAAAATCTATCCACTGCCCGACCAGATCTCGGACAAGATCTGCGCCATGTATGAGTTGTATGGGGAGCAGAAGAACCCCTCCACGCGGTATCGTGATTTGGCCGACTTGGTGAGTATCGTCAGCTCAACCTCTTTCGACGCGGCCCTGACCGCCCGGGCGTTGAAGCTGGAATCGCACCGACGCGGGCTGGAACTTCCCCCGGCGGTGCGCCTTCCGGCCCCTGGTTGGGCGACCGCCTACAAGCGGGCCAGCAAACGGTTCGGCGCACTGGACCCGCAGTTCCATGACGTGAACACCGCCATGGAACTGGTCGGAAAGTGCTTGGACCCGCTGCTCACTGGAACACGAACAACGGGCACCTGGCACGCCGAATCACTGTCCTGGCAGTGACCTGGACGTGCTCTTCACCGGCAGTAGGGCCGGGAATTTTCGACGTGGTTTCCTCTGAAATTCCTGTCCTCAAACCACCGGGATCGAGATTTGAAAGTGCTGAAGGGGTTCAGCTCGTCATTGGTGCCATTAGCAGCAGTACTATCTGTCAGATTTTTGGTGGGGAGTGGCGCGGTGGGGGATCGGCTTACTGGATCCCAAATTCTATACTGACGGTTCCAGAAGTCTGCTCTGTACAGTGCAGCTGGGACGGCTTATTGAACCAAGATCTGGAACATCCCAATTGATTCCGCAGAGATCCTTTGCATTGCCGGCCAGCGATGTTCCACTTCCAAGGATGTGAGATGATCCGCTATTCGGTCACTGTGTCGGCATGCCGGTGGGCTACTTTCCATTCGCCGCCTTCTCGGCGATAGACCTGGGTGGCCCGCAGGGTGAAACTGCGCGGCTGGCCGTTGACGGAGGCTGAGATGTGCTCCAGGCCGGCGGTATAGGCCATATCATCCACCACGTCATACGCCTGCAATTCGAACGTGTACGACGTGCAGTCGGAGAAAGTCCTCTCGAGGGTTGTAAAGGTCTCGTTCACCTCCTGCAGCCCATAGGCGTTGCGCCACGCACCAAGGATGCTTACGGGCTCGTTGCGGGTCCAGAGCGCCCGGCGCGGGGCCGAGTCGCCGTTGTGAAGGGCCAGTTCCGCTTGGTACAGCACGGACTTGACCCAGGCTAGAAAATTGTCGGGGTCGGTCATGCCTCAGCATGCCCCCGGCCCGGCGGTTTGTACAGGCGTGACAGCAGAGTCTGTTCGCAGCATGGACGAAATGTCTGGATTGGCCGCAGGCAGCAACGTTGGAGGCATCAGCGCGTCCCAGTTTCAAGGAACTGAGACACCAGAATCCGGTTCACACTCGGTGCTGAACCTCGTGCGACAGAGGATGGATCATGGCCCCATGAGAATAGAATTGCTGCATATAGCTGAGTGCCCCAACTCGGCAGAGGCAGGCCTGCGTCTGGAAATGGCCTTGACCGCCCTCGGTCACTCCGACATTGGATATCGTACGCGGCTTTTGGAGTCTCAGGCAGATGCGGTGGGCACCGCATTCGCCGGTTCGCCGACGATCACCGTGGATGGAACCGACATCTTTCCGAATGGTGCCCCCACCAGCGATCTGGCATGCCGGATCTACATGAATCCCGGAGGCATTGCAGGCCTTCCGACCGTCGAACAACTCAAGGAAGCGTTCAGGGACAACGGACTCTGATGGCAAATACCCTGTTGGGCAGGCAGTCGGTATTTCGCTGTTGCGGTGACATGAACGTGCTGAGGAGAGCCAAGCTACGCGTTCGGTAATGAAGTGTCTGCGAGGTAGTTTCCCCACTTCCAGGGAACGGGGAAACTACCTTGAGAGCCGGTTGCCGCGTTAAGTCTGAGGTAGAAAGCGTTGTGCAGACGACTTCGGACATTCCGTGCAGATGACTTCTGAAAATGACATCCTGCCGAACCAATCTTCCGGGGCGGGAACCCATATTTCCACGATGTGGGCCCGCGCCATGGGTTCTCGATTCGTGTCGTTCTCGAAATCCTTCGTTTGCGAGAAGGGCCGCCACGTCGATGCACGGGCGCGCCCCTTGAAGCGGACCTGTCAATCTTTATCCTTCACGCCCCGTCACTGTTGAGCGTTTCTCAAAAGGGACGTGCTGATGGCCGTTGACTGTCAGATTCCTGCACTGGTCGGGCGGCGCCAAGGACGGCATAATGCTGCTCATGGAGATTGAGACACCGACACCGGAATCCCCCGACGGCAGGCCGTTCAAAGGGTGGCTAGGGGCTGAGCCGGGCCACGAGGACGAGGCGCCCGTCTTCGTACGTCGTGAGGGTCGCACGATCGTCTTTCGCAAGAAGGACCCGTGCGATCCCGATCCGCCGCGCATCCCGTTCTACGAGGGCGACGAACTGATCCAGATGGAAGCCATTTCCCATACCTCCGTGAACACAACTTCCGAGGTAGGAGACACCCTCGGGTTGGTTTTCTCCCTTCGCCTTGTTCCTACCCGCCGTGAACCTGGCAGGGTATATGCGCGCACCCTTCGCCACGGCGAAAAAGATGATGGACGGCGAGTGCACGTCGAGCCGGGGGAGACCCTCGTTATCGAGCAGCTGACCGTGGCATTGGACCATTTAGACGCCATGCAGGAACCAACCGAGTCCGGTTATGTTCCACTCACGCCCGTGCTGTGGTCATGGTTCGCGATTGGGGAACGCGATGATGCGCAGTCCCGCTATCTTCTCGCTGCTGCACGCCGGCTGGACCAAGCCAACGAACTCCTCATGGCGGTCGAACGCCACCGCGCGGTGGCGAACGAGGCGGGGAAGTTCGGTCCCGCTGTCCGTCGCCATGTCTTCGCCATGCTTGGGGCAATCGAGAGCTCGGTTGTGGCTCTCGGCCGTGCCATCGACATGGCGGAGAGAGCCGCTACCAGAATCGGCGTCGTGGCCGACCTGCCTAGCTCAATCACGACCCACCGGGACAGCGTACGGGCGATCAGGAACGCCTACGAGCACATCGAAGACCGGGCGTTGGGCAATGTGCGCGGCCAGCCCGATCCTGTTGCCCTGACTATCTTCGACCACGACACATTGCTCCGCGAGGACGCGATTGTCTATGGCACACACCGGCTGACGCTGGACGACGATCTTCCACGCCTGCTTGCCGAAACGCGGGAGTATCTGAAGATCGCCGCAAGGGACCGGGCTAATGTGCCCGCCGGATCGCAATAGGGTGCAGCGCAGTCAGGTGTGGCCGCTGTACTTGTCCTGTGGGGATCCGCTACGGGTCACGAAGTTTCAGCGCAGCCGACTTGTGACAGTCAGTGCAGTCGACTCCTGGAAATGACATTTTTCGATGTCGGTTTTGTGGGCGTCGGGTGTCGCGGTGGGGGATCGGCTTACGAGATAGTCCTGTGTCGATGTCTCTGGTGGATCGGCAATAGCGGAATTTTTCAAGTCAAGCGGTACCACGGTGAGTTAGACAGCCGTTAGGCTGCTTCTTTTTCGGCGGTTTCTGTAGGTTGGTTGATCCATGCCGGCCCGGGCAGGGCCAGGATCTTGGGGTCGATGGCGGTGCTGAAACGGTGGGGGTGTTTGGCCCTGGCCGCGCTCAGCGTGTTGGAGCGTTTCTGCGCGACCCCGTCGGAGAAGCCGTAGTGCACGTTGGCGGGGGTATGGAACCCGATGCCGGAGTGCTGGTGATGGTGGTTGTACCAATCCACGAAGCCACTGATGAATGCCCGCGCATCACCCAGGGAGGCGAAGCGCTCAGGGAACGTCGGCCCGTATTTCATGGTCTTGAATAAACTTTCCGAGTACGGATTGTCATTGCTCACCCGGGGCCTGGAATGGGACCTGGTGACCTCCAAGTCAGAGAGCAACGCCGCCACCGTCTTCGACGTCATCGACGTCCCGCGGTCCGCGTGGACTACCTGCGGGATGCCATGGATCCCGAAGATCTCCCTCATCATCTCCACCGCCAGGATCGCCGATTCGGTGGCGTGCACGTGCGCGCCGACAATGAACCTTGAGTGGATATCGATCATCAGGTAGCAGTCGAAGTACTTGCCCTTAACAGGACCGGCCAACTTGGTGATGTCCCAGCTCATCACCTGCCCCGGCGCGGTGGCGACCAGCTCGGGGATGGCCCTGGCCGGATGCTTGGCCAATCGCCGGCGCTCCTTCACCTGCCGGTTCTCCTCCAACACCCGGTAGAACGTGGAGACCGAACCCAGGTAGATGCCGGCATCCAGCAGCTTCGCATAGACCTGCAGCGGCGCCAGGTCCACGAACTCCGGCGAGTTCAGCGCGGCCAGGATCTCCGCCCGCTCCGCGGTGCTCAGCTTGTTCGGCGGCTCCACCGGTTCACGGTCTTCCGGCACGGCCGGTTTGCGGTAGATCGTGGTGCGGGAAAGACCGACCAGGGCCGCGGCCCGCCGTGTCGGGACAGCGAGTCCAACCAGCTGCTCGTAGGCGCCCATCAGCGCTTCTTGGGCGTCGGATCGTCGTTCGTGTCCTCGGAGAGAGTCTCCAAGAACGCGTGAAGTTTTCCCATCACACCGAGGGCTGCCTCGGATCTCTTCAACCGGCTCTCGCTCACCCCCAGCTGGCGGCGCAGACGCGCGATCTCGGCCTGCTCCGGGGACAGCTTCCCGACGGCTTCCCCGGCCTTCTTCCCCTGCAGGACACCGGCGTCGCGCAGCTTGCGCCATTCGGTGATCTGGGAGGAATACAGCCCCTGCTCCCGCAGGAAGGCGCCACCCTCCTGCCGGGTGCAGGCCTCCTCGTACTGGGCCAAGAACTCTAGCTTCTGCGTCGGGGTGAATGACCTTCGAGGGGTCGGTCCACCGGCACGCGGTCCGGAACTACTCATGGATCCATCTTGGCCTATATCGGCCAAAGCGAGTTTGGACATAATGATTGGTTTCCTGGTTCTCGCCCTACGCGATCGAGCTGACTTGCTCTGTCACCGTGGTACCGCTCCAGCCTGACACGTAGGG
>NZ_JBKKAP010000048.1:0-1283 GCF_046714615.1 Paeniglutamicibacter sp. | reverse complement strand
TGACCCAAACCACCTCACCCGCCCCGGCGTATACCCCGACGTTGTGCCCGCGGCCGAGGGCCGCGGGCACTCCGTTTTTTCGGGGCACTCGAACGGTTCGCCCCTTGGCCTGGCCGTTCTCGCGGCGGCGTAGACACCCCACCACCAGCTCCTTTCCCAAACTTCTTCAACCTGGCCCCCAAAAGTCGGGCTCACGGCACCGGCAGCCTATAAGTTGGAAGCAGCACCGCGGCCCCCTGATTGGACCCCGCCCCCGGCCGTGCGGGAATAATCCGCAAGTTACATGCGTTTGCATACATGTCAACGATCCTCCAATTGGACCCCCGAAAGGAATCAAAAAATGCAGAGGTTTGAAAGTAAAGCAGTCATCATCACCGGCGCCGGATCTGGCCTGGGTCGCGCGGCAGCCGTCCAGATCGCCAAGGAAATGGGCAAGCTGACCCTGGTCGACGTGAACCCCGCAGGACTGCAGGAAACCGAGCAGGAGATCCGGCAAGTTGCACCCGATGCCGAGGTGCTCCTGCTGACGGCAAACGTCGCCAATGAGTCCGAGGTCCAGAACTACGTCGCGGAAACCGTCACGCGCTTCGGGACGATCGACGGCTTCTTCAACAACGCCGGCATCGAAGGCAAGCAGAACCCGACCGAGGACTTCGGTTCGGACGAGTTTGGCAAGGTTCTCGACATCAACCTCAAGGGTGTTTTCTTCGGCCTAAAGCATGTCCTGAAGGTCATGCGTGAGCAAGGTTCCGGCTCCGTCGTCAACACCGCATCCGTCGGCGGAATCCGTGGCGTGGGCAACCAGTCCGGCTACGCCGCCGCGAAGCACGGCGTCGTAGGCCTCACCCGCAACTCCGCCATCGAGTACGGACAATACGGCATCCAAATCAACGCCATCGCACCGGGCGCCATCATGACGCCCATGGTTGAGGGTTCGCTCAAGCAGATCGATCCCGAAAACTGGGAAAAGGTCGGCCAGGCATTCGTCGAGCCCAACCCGATGAAGCGCTTCGGCAAGCCGGAAGAAGTGGCCCAACTTGTAGCTTTCCTCCTCTCCGGCGACTCCGGGTTCATCAACGCGGCGGTCATCCCGATCGACGGCGGGCAGTCCTACAAGTACTAGGTTCCGCCACTGAAAGCGGGCCCCGCGGCACTTGGGCAGATTCTAACGGTCGTTGCAACACCCCAGATCTTTGGGAGTTGCAACGACCGTGTCGTCTTTAACGAAGAAATCACCAACCAACAAGAATCCTTCAGGCCCCCGGAAGTACTCCTCCGAGGAT
>NZ_JBKKAP010000047.1:0-34858 GCF_046714615.1 Paeniglutamicibacter sp. | reverse complement strand
CCCGCCGCGGCTGGCGGGGGGGGGGGGGGGGGCCCCCCCCCGCCCCCCCCCCCCCCCCCCCCCCCCCACCACTTTGTTGTCCGCGAGGCCCGGTGTGGCCGGGGGTTAGGAGTACAGCTCGCTCTTGGCCGTGTTGTGCTTGGCCTTCTGCCAACCGATCCAGAGACCGACAGCGATCAGCGGGATGCAGGCAATGGTGTACAGGCCGAGGGGGAAGACCACTCCGTCCGGGCCGGTAAGAGTGTCAAAGCCGATCAGCACCGTGATGATTGCCAGGGCAATCAGGCCGGCCCAGCTCGTGTAGGGCGAACCCGGCATCGGCAGGGAGGAGACCTTGCCGCGCTTTTTGCGCAGCATGAGCTGGCAGGCGAAGATCGAGGCCCAGGTGAACAGGACACCGATCGAGGCGGTGTTCAGCGCCAGGTCGAAGGCGTAGGTTCCGCCGAGCCAGACGTTGAGGATGATGCCCACGAAATACACCCCGCCGATGGCCAGGATGCCGGCGTAGGGGACGTAGCGCTTGTTCATCTTGGTCAGCCATTGCGGGGCGTGGCCGTTGTTGGCCATGGCGCGGAAGATGCGGCCAATGGAGTACAGACCCGAGTTGCAGGAGCTCAGCGCGGCGGTGATGACCACGAAGTTCATGACGCCGCCGATCCAGCCCCAGCCCAGCTGGTCAAAGACGGTGACGAACGGGCTTTCCCCGGCCTTGTACTGGTTCCACGGCACGATCATGGCCAGCAGTGTCACCGAACCGACGTAGAAGACCACGATGCGCACGACGACGGCGCGGATGGCAGCGGGGACTTCCCTGGCAGGGTCCTCCATTTCGCCGGCGGTGATGCCGACCAGCTCAATGGCGTTGTAGGCGAAGATGACGGCATTGAGGACCAGGATGGTGATCATGAATCCGCGCGGGAACATGCCACCCTCGCCGGCGAACAGGTTGGACACCGAGGCGTGTCCGTCGCCTACCTGGGCGTTGGTCACGACCAGGTAGGTGCCGATGCACAGGAAGAGCACGATGGCAGCGACCTTCAGGAACGATGCCCAGAACTCAAACTCGGCAAAGGCCTTGGCGCTAAAGAGGTTCACGGCAATCAGCAGGCCCAGTGCGCAAAGCGCGGCGGCTTCCACCGGGACGCCCGGGAAGAAGTAGGTGAAGTACAGGCCGATGGCGATGAGCTCGGCGATGCCGGTCATGGCCCAGTTCAGCACGTACATCCAACCCGAGAGGAAGGCTCCCTTGGCTCCGAAGAGCTCACCGGCGTAGGAAACGAAGGAACCAGAGGACTGGCGATACATGATGAGTTCGCCCAGCGCGCGCATCAGGAAGTACGCAATCAACCCGGCAATGGCGTAGGAAAAGATCAAGGCGGGTCCGGTCGAGGCCAAGCGGCCGCCGGCCCCCATGAACAGGCCCACGCCGATGGCGCCACCCATGGCGATCATCTGGACGTGCCGGCGGGTGAGGGTCTTCTTGTAGCCCTCGGACGTCAGCTGCTCGTCTTTGGTGGAGACGTGCTGCTGGTGGTCTCGGACGTTGTGCGGTTCCAACGTGTAGCTCCTTTGGTGACTCAATCAACCCGCCTCGGTAAAACGGGGAGGACACCCGGCTAGACCCGTTTCAGGGTGCCCGATCAAACATCGGGTGGGGGTGCAAGCCGCAAACTTACCGCACTTTGCCACCCAATATGAAGTTGATCTATGAGCCGAAACCCAACCTCAAGCTGTGATGCACACCACCTCGCTTGACGCAAGTGCACTAGTGAGGTGGTGGTTTGATGCAGATCACATGCTGGGCCAAAGCGCCACTATTAATTGTTGAACAGTTCGCCTCACCCCGCGGGCCCGAGGCGTGGCAAGGGCGGGGTGAACCGGCAACCGGCGCCGCTTTCGTCCCCATGGCTCCCGAACCGATAGCATTCATGATTGTGAGCACCCATGATTCCACCGAACAATTGCCAGCCAAGGTTTCCGACATCTTTGATCCCGTGCAGTGGCGCACGGTCGAGGGCTTCGACCTCGAGGACATGACCTACCACCGCCAGGTCGAACGCGACTCCGCCGGCAACATCGTCCGCGACCTGCCGACCGTGCGCATCGCCTTCAACCGGCCCGAGGTCCGCAACGCGTTCCGCCCCGGCACCGTGGATGAGCTCTACCGCATCATGGACCACGCGCGCATGAGCGCCGACGTGGCAACGGTGCTGCTGACAGGCAACGGACCCTCCCCCAAGGACGGCGGGCATTCATTCTGTTCCGGCGGGGACCAGCGCATCCGCGGCCGCGACGGCTACCGCTACGCCGAGGGCGAGAACGCCGACTCGATCGACCCCGCCCGCGCCGGACGCCTGCACATCCTTGAGGTCCAGCGCCTGATGCGCACCATGCCCAAGGTCGTCATCGCCGTGGTCAACGGCTGGGCCGCCGGCGGCGGGCACTCGCTGCACGTGGTCTCGGACCTCACCATCGCCTCCCGCGAGCACGGCAAGTTCAAGCAGACCGACGCCACCGTCGGCTCCTTCGACGCCGGCTACGGCTCGGCGCTGCTGGCCCGCCAAGTGGGCCAGAAGACGGCCCGCCAGATTTTCTTCCTCGCCCGCGAATACTCGGCCGAGGACATGGTGCGCATGGGCGCCGTCAACGAGGCCGTTGACCACGCCCGTCTCGAGGAAGTCGCCCTGGAATATGCGGCAGACATTGCCAAGCAATCCCCGCAGGCCATCCGCATGCTCAAATTCGCCTTCAACCTGGCCGACGACGGTCTGGCCGGCCAGCAGGTCTTCGCCGGCGAGGCCACCCGCATGGCCTACATGACCGACGAGGCCGTCGAGGGCCGTGACGCCTTCCTGCAGAAGCGCGACCCCGACTGGTCGGGCCACCCGTACTACTTCTAGGAAGCACTCGCTCCGGAAAACCGTCCCCTCTCCGGCAAAGGCAGTGAAGACCCCATGAACCCAGACGCCGCACTCTCCGCCCTGTCCGCCTCGCTCCACGAGGAAGGTCCGGCGGTGGAAATCCTGCCCGGCACCACGGGCAACGACTACCTTGCGAACGAAGTGCCGGGCTCGGAGTTGGTCGGCATGGAGGGCATCGCAGCGGTGGTGCGCACCTCGGGTTCCACCGGGACCCCCAAGCGCACCGCGTTGTCCGTCGATGCCCTGGCCTCCTCCTCCATGGCCACGGCCGAGTACCTGGGCTTCGAGGGACAGTGGCTGCTTCCGCTGCCCATCCACTTCGTGGCGGGCCTGGCCGTGCTGACGCGCAGCCTGTACGCGGGCACCCGGCCCTGGGCCATGGACCTGGAGCAGAGCTTCTCCTCCCGGGGGTTCAACGAGGCGGCCTCGGCCCTGACCGACCGCAGGCGCCTGGTCTCCATGGTTCCCACCCAGCTGCAACGCCTGCTGACGGATCCGGACGCACAAACCATTGCCACGCTGCAGCGCTTTGACGCGATCCTGCTCGGCGGGGCCCGTGCCCCGCAGGCTGTCCTGGAAGAGGCCTCCAAGCACTCGCTGAAGCTCCACCTCACCTACGGCTCCAGCGAGACCGCCGGCGGGTGCGTCTATGACGCCAAGGCCCTGCCCGGGGTGCAGGTCAAGGTCGTCGACGGGCGGATCATGTTGGGCGGGCCAACCATCGCCTCGGGCTACCTCAGGGATGCAGAACTGACCGCCAAGCACTTCACCGTCGACGGGTCCGGAGTGCGCTGGTATGCCACCGACGACCTGGGAAGCTACACGGACGGAGTGCTCTCGGTGACCGGCCGCGCGGACGACGTGATCATCACCGGCGGGGTGAAGGTCTCCGCGGCCCAGGTCCAGCGCATCGTCGAGGCACTGCCCGGCGTATCGGCAGCAGCGGTGGTTCCGGTGACGGATGCGCAGTGGGGCCAGCAAATCGGTGCCGCCTATGTCGGAAGCGCCGGCCCGGAATCCCTGGCCGCCGCGGTGCGTGAATCGCTTGGTGCCGCCGCGGTGCCCCGCCGCATGCAAAGGCTCGAAGCGTTGCCGCTGCTGCCCAACGGCAAGATCGACAGGATGTTGCTCGCCTCCCTGCTGGCCGAAGCCTCCGACTGACCGACCGGTTGTGGCGCGCGGCCCCGCGCCTGAACGCACGACACGCCCCCGGCCCCGGCGACTGGCTGCCAGGAAGCCAGCGATCCTGACGTAGCGTGGGAAACATCACTGGTCATCGTGCATTTTCTGGCCAGACCCCCTGTCGGATCTGCACAAAGAGGTGTTAGTCCATGAGCAAAACCGCCACACCGCAAGGTGGAACAGCGATCTCACGGGCCATGCGGCCCATCAACAACCTTGTCGAACGATTCATCCCCTCGGCCCTGGTCTTCGCCATTGCCCTGACCTTCATCGTCGCCATCCTCGCGCTGTTAATCACCGGGTCCAGCCCGATGCTCATCGTGCAAAGCTGGGGCGACGGGCTGGCCGGGCTGCTGGCCTTCATCACCCAAATGGCCCTGGTGCTGATGCTCGGATTCATCCTTGCCAACACCCGGCCAGTGCGAAAGCTCCTGCGATTCCTGGGGCGCATCCCCAAGACCCCGCTACAGGGCTACGTGTTCGTGTTCCTCGTGGCTGCCGTGGCCTCCCTGATCACGTGGGGCCTGGGACTTGTGGTCGGCGGCCTGCTGGCCAGGGAAGTCGCCGCCCAGGGACGCGAACGCGGCATCCGCTTCCACTTCCCGATGCTCGTGGCCGCGGGATTCGCCGGGTTCGTGGTCTGGCACATGGGCTACTCCGGCTCCGGGCCTCTGACCGCCGCCACCCCCGACTCGTTCATCGCCAAGCAACTCGGCGGCCCGCTCTCGATTTCCGAGACCACCTTCTCCTCATGGAACATGATCGCCACGGTGGCCACCATCATCCTGGTCGCCTTCTCCCTGTATCTGGTGGCTCCACGCGGGAACGACAAGATCGTGGAACTGGTCCAGGACGCCCGTGAGGAACTTGTGGCCGTTGACGACGAGGTCACGACCCCCGCCGACCGACTGGATGCGAGCCGGCTGCCGACGCTGCTGCTGGGTGTGATGTTGCTGGCCTACCTGGCCATCCACTTCTCCACCGGCGGCACCCTGACCCTGGATATCGTGAACTGGTCCTTCCTGGCCCTGATCCTGCTGTTGGTGCGCAGCCCCTTCGAGCTGATGGCACTCACCAAGCACGCGGCATCGAATGTCGGTGAGATCCTGTTGCAGTTCCCGCTTTACGCCGGCATCCTGGGCATCATGACCGGCACCGGCCTGATCCAGGTGCTCTCGGACGTGTTCGTTTCGATCTCCACGCCGCAGACCTTCGGCGTGCTGGCGTTCCTGTCGGCCGGACTGGTGAACTTCTTCGTTCCCTCCGGCGGCGGGCAGTTTGCCGTGCAGGCGCCCATCATGCTCACGGCGGCCGCGGAACTGGGAGTGGACCCTTCCATCCCGATCATGGCCGTTGCCTATGGCGACCAGTGGACCAACATGATCCAGCCCTTCTGGGCGCTGCCGCTGCTGGCCATCGCCGGTCTGAAGATGCGCGACATCCTGGGCTACACCACGATTGTGCTGATCGCCTCCGGGATCGTTTTCGCCGCTACCTTGCTGATCGTCTCGCTCTAGCGGCACCGACTGTCGCCGGTGGAATTTCTCCCCTGTCAACGGGCGGGAGAGAATAGGGGCTGCAGGTTTTTTGGAAGCAGCGAGAGGATTGATGGTGGCTACGATTGCCCAATGGGTTGCGGGCGCACGCTTGCGGACCCTTCCCATTGTGATTGCCCCGGTGATTATTGGCACGGCGGCCGCCGTGGACATCACCGGAAAACTAGCCTGGCCGGAAGCCCTCCTCGCCCTGGTGGTCGGACTGCTGCTCCAGATAGGGGTCAACTATTCCAATGACTACTCCGACGGGATCCGTGGCACTGACGATGTCCGTGTCGGCCCACTGCGCCTGACCGGATCGGGCCTGGCCAAACCTGCCACGGTCCGCAACGCGGCCTTCGCCTGTTTCGGGTTCGCAGGCATCGTGGGAGCGTTCCTGGTCGTGTACACCGCATCCTGGCCGCTGCTGCTGGTCGGCGTCGCGGCAATCTTCGCGGCATGGGGGTACACCGGCGGCAAGAACCCCTATGGCTATCGGGGGCTGGGCGAGGTATTCGTCTTCATCTTCTTCGGCCTCGTTGCCACCCTGGGGACCACATACACCCAGGCACACCAGCTCACGCTTCCGGCCTATATTGGGGCCGTGGGGACCGGGCTCATCGCCACCGCGTTGTTGATGGCCAACAACATCCGCGACATCCCCACCGACAAGGAAGTCGGCAAAATGACCTTGGCCGTGCGGCTTGGAGATCCTGCCGCACGCATCAGCTACGTCATGATGCTGACACTGGCCATCTTGTTGCCTCTGGTCATGGTGTCCACGCACCTCTGGATGTGGCTCATCCTGCTCACCGTGCCGCTGGGCGTGGCACCAAGCTGGACCGTGTTGCGCAGGCACGAACCGGGCGCCCTGATCCCGGTGCTCAAGCAGACGGGCATCATCAATCTTGCCTACGCCGCGCTTTTCACGGTGGCCATCGTGATGGAGCTGGCCCTGGCATAGGTCGCCCGTCCCGCGACCAGCGCTTCACTACAATTTTCATGAGCAGGAGCCCGGCCACTTCAATGGCCGGGCTCCTGCTCTTTGGTCCTCAGGGGCGCGCCCTTCGTGCACCGTCCACCAACAACCGGCGCGCGATGCGGCCCGGCAACACCGGCACGTGCTTGCGTGGCCGCTCGGCTGCCCGAGCCATGCCCAACCGCATGTCAGGCTGCGCGAGGCATGCGATTGACATTTAAACGTCAGTGGGGCTGCCGTTCGCACCTCAATCGGATGCAACCGGCAACCCCGCAAGGGCACGAATGCTAAAAGTTACTTTTCGCCGTCCAGGAACCGGTCTTCGGCTGCCTCGTCGTCCAAGTCGTGTTTGGACTTCTTGGGCCCTTTGGAGTTGAACATTTTCTGCACGTCGGCGTTGGCCGCCAAGCGCATCTTGTTCATGAAAAGGTAGCTCAGCGCAAACGCGATCACCAATGCGATCAGGCCCGCCGTGAAAATGGGCCAGCGCAGGAGATATACGAGTGGTAGGAATACTACGAAGAAAAGGGCCAACCGGATCACGGTGTACTTGAAGAACTGCACCCATACAGTCTAGACGCAGCCAGAACACAGATAAATTCACTAGACTGTCTATATGGTCAGGAACTTTATTTTTATGGCATTGGTTGCACTCGCAGTAACCATCTATGCCTTGATCGAATGCGTGCGTACGCGTCCGAGCGACGTCCGTTCGCTGCCCAAGACTGGCTGGGTGGCCGCAATCGTCTTGCTTCCACTGATCGGGGCCGGGCTATGGTTCTGGTTGGGTCGGCCCAAGGAAATTTCCGACGCGGGACCGGCACAGACACGCCGGGGCGCAACCGGGGCCCCGGACGACGATCCGGAATTCCTTCGCGATCTGGAAAGGCAGCGTCGCAGCAAGGCCCGTGAGAATGAGTTGCGCCGCAAGGAAGCCGAAATAGAAGCCCGGGAACGCAAATTGCGCGAAGAAGGCAAACCTGGCGACGAAAAAGGCAAGCCCAGTGACGACGGCGGCAACCCCACGGAAGACACCCCGCGGCATACACCGTAGGAAAGAGCACATCGGCAATACCCAATGGTTGGGTGGCCCACGAAGTCCGTGGGCCACCCAACCATTTTCTTAATCTCCCTTGACGTTGATGATCTGGCGCAGCTTATGCCGCACACGCACCAAACCGGCGGCATCTTCCATGACCTGGTCAAAGGGCTTGTAGGCACCGGGGATCTCGTCTACGAAGGCATCGGTATCGCGATACTCGATCCCGGCCATCGCTTCACGCAATTGTTCGAGGCTGAAGGTCTTGCGCGCAGCCGGGCGCGAGTACTCGCGCCCGGCACCATGCGGTGAGGAATCCAAGGCGACCGCATTGCCCTTGCCCACGACCACGTACGAAGCTGTGCCCATCGACCCCGGAATCAATCCCTGGTCACCTTCGCGGGCTCGAATGGCACCCTTCCGGGAGAGCCACACCGACTTGCCGAAGTGGGTGTGGCTCTCCCGTGAAATTGTGGTGGCAGTTGATCCGTTCCAGTTCCTGAACCTCTCCCCCGACCCATTCGCCGAACTGGCGAATGACCCGGTCCACCATTTCCTCGCGGTTGAGCAGCGCAAAATGCTGTGCCCACCCCAATTCCCGGATGCAGGCATCAAACTCCTCGGTTCCCTCGACCAAGTACGCAAGATCCGGGTCCGGAAGCTCGATCCCATATTTCTTGGCCACCTGCTGGGCCACCTTGATGTGCTTGGAAGCGATCCTGTTGCCAATCCCCCGGGAACCGGAGTGGAGGAAAAGCCACATGTCGTCATCCTCATCCAGGGAAATCTCAATGAAGTGGTTTCCGGATCCGAGGGATCCGAGCTGGAGTTCCCAGTTCCCCGCGTAGCTTCCCGGATCGAAGCCGGCTTCGGCCGCTCGTGCCTTCAATTCCACGACCCTGGGAACCGCCGTGGCCACCACCTTGCGGTTGTACCTGCCGGCCGAGAGGGGAATCGCATGTTCGAGTCCTCACGCAGCGGCTTGCGGTCGGCGGGGAGCTGGCGTGCGGTGTACTGGGTTTTCACTGCGATCATGCCGCACCCGATGTCCACGCCAACGGCGGCAGGAATGATGGCCCCGAGAGTGGGGATCACCTAGCCGACAGTCGCTCCCTTGCCAAGATGCGCATCGGGCATCAAGGCAAGGTGAGGGAAGACAAACAGCATCTTCGAGGCGGTGATTGCCTGCTCCCGGGTCTTGGCGTCCAAGATGGACGCCCAGTTCTTGAGCCGGCCATTGATGGTCTCCACGTTCTCCCTTTCTGATTATCTTTTCCCGGCCGTGCGGAATCAGGGCCAGGTCGAAAAATTCGGGGAAACGATCGGATCAAT
The DNA here is from genome assembly GCF_046714615.1 of Paeniglutamicibacter sp. Lineage (NCBI taxonomy): Bacteria > Bacillati > Actinomycetota > Actinomycetes > Micrococcales > Micrococcaceae > Paeniglutamicibacter > Paeniglutamicibacter sp. The sequence continues at coordinate 25,870 of NZ_JBKKAP010000047.1, read as the reverse complement.
GCAAGAAACCCCGAACCGGTGTGCGGTCGCGGGGTTAAGTGTCCTGCTAACGTGCAGGATTCTACAAACGGGGCAACCGAGTGACTTGTTCATGCTTATGCTGGCCGGCGAGAACGCGCAGGGAAAGAATACTCGGCTTGATCATTTTCAGATTCGGCATGGTTCCCTTCCCTTCGCTCCGGAGCGGTTCCCTCGGGGCGGGATCGTCGATGTGCCGATCACCGACGATGATCAACAATGGCCGAGCGTACCCGCGGTCAATGAATTTCGGCAAGGAATAGTCTTCCTGCCATTTCAGGCGACCCGGCAAGGGTAGCGACGGGCGTGGCGTCTTCGACACGGACTTGGACGATGCCGGACAGCGGGGTTGGCACCCCAGCTCTAGCTCGTGGGCCTCTACTGCTAGCCGGCCGGCGATACCCGAAACCAGGCCCCCCGTTTCCGGTCGGTTCGTTAATGCAAACAGCCTTTGTTCCTGTAACAGGAACAAAGGCTGTTTCTTTGTGGCGGGGACAGGATTTGAACCTGTGACCTCCGGGTTATGAGCCCGGCGAGCTACCGAACTGCTCCACCCCGCGTCGGTAGATACAACAATAACAGTGGAATGCCCAGGGACCAAATCGAGCCGTCAACTAGTCGAACTTCCCGAGAATTGCCGCATACTCAGGCCACATTGGGTTACATTGCACCCATTTCATTGCCCAAACGCCGCAGAATGCAAAATATCTGGCAGTGAGGTCAGTCACGCTTCCGGCGCGGAATTCGCCTCGGGATGTCTCCCCCAGACAAGTCCCACACGGGAGTCGCAAAACACCGCCGGTACAGTCCGTCGTTGGGCAAGGCGCCCACGGGGCGGCTAGAGGTCGCGTTAACGCACCGGTGGCCCCGCCACCCGTCACTCGGGGTACGAGGCCACCAGACATCATGCGTCGGCCTTAGAGACCCGCGTACGAGTGCAGACCGTTGAAGTAGATGTTCACGATGGTGAAGTTGAAGACGATGCAGAGGTAGCCGATGATGCTCAGCCATGCCGAGCGGGCACCGGTCCAGCCGCCCGTTGCACGGGCGTGCAGGTAGCCTGCGTAGACAACCCAGATGACGAAGCTCCAGACTTCCTTGGTGTCCCAGCCCCAGTAGCGGCCCCACGCGGCCTCGGCCCAGATGGCACCGGCCATGACGGTGAACGTCCACATCACGAATGCCACGGCGTTGATGCGGTACGCAAAGTTTTCCAGGGCAGCTGCACCCGGGACCAGGCGCATGAATGGCATCTTGTCCGCCTTGCCGGCGGCCAGCGCATCGATCCTGGCATGCTGGACCAGTTGGAGCACGTTCATGGCGAACGTGATGGTGAACAAGGACGAGGCCAGCACGGCAATGGAAACGTGGATGATCAGCCAGTAGCTCTGCAGCGCGGGCACCAGGTGCGCAACCGGCGTCGGGAAGCCCATGGTGGCACCGCACAGCATCACGGTGACCAGGCCGATGACGAAGGTGCCCATGAAGCGCAGGTCCTTCTTCAGCAGCACGAGCGAGAACACGAGGGCCACCAGGAACGAGCCAGTGGACAGGAACTCGTACATGTTGCCCCATGGCACCCGGCCGGCAGCAATACCGCGGGAAGCCACGGCAAAGCCCTGCATGAGCACGCCCAGCCAGGTCAGCGAGACAGCAATCTTCGCTGCCATGCGCTTCGAGGAGGCGGCGGTGTAGTCCATGGAGTCATTGACCAGTTCGCTCCCCGAACCGCCCGCCGGCGGGGAATCGATTGCCCCGGACGCAACCAGGACCTTCTGCTCCGTTGCGAGTGTGGCTGCGTCGATCTCTCGGATGAGCTTGCTGGACTTTGCAAGGTCCCACGCGAAGGCGACGAAGGCCGAGGCGTAGACAATTGCGGCCAGCAACATGAACAGGTCACTGTACTGTCCCAAGGCCACGTTGATCGTGGGCATGTCGTTTTCCATAGGGTCTCCTAGACTCCGGCTCGCTCAACGGCGGGCCACTGCTGCTCAAGAAGCTTACGCAACTCCTTGGCTTCGGATTCAAGGCGGTGGTCTTCACCACGGGCCAGCAATCCGTATTCGATTATCCGCTCTTCACGGCCCAAGCCGTCAACAGAGTTCTTGATTTTCACCCAGGCTCGGCGCCGCGGGGTAAAGAGCGAGATGGCCAGTCCCAACAGGGCAAGGGCCGCAAAGATTGCCACGGGGCGCTTGCTCGGGTCGTAGGCGATGTCCACGCCAATGAAGCGCTTGAGACCGTCAAAGGAAATGCTGCCCTTGCCGTCGGGCAGCTCGTACGTCTGCCCGGCCCCCAGCACGATGCCTCCCGCGTCGAGGCTCCTGTTGTTTAGTTCCTTGAGCTCATCGGTCTCCAGCACATAGACGTTTTGCGGCTTGCCGTCGTCCAGGCCCAGGTTCCCGAAGTACGAGTTCAGCTGCAACTGCGGGTTGATCGCATTCGGGTCGCCGGAAATGGCGAACCCGGTTTCATCGGTCATGGCCGTGGGCAGCAGGAATCCCTGGAATCCCAGTTGTTCCGGCTTCGCGTCCGGAACCTTGATGACCATCAACGAGGTGTACATGCCATCCTGAGGCACCGAGACCACCGGGCCGCTAAAGGCGATGTCTCCGTCGCCGTCACGAACGGTGACCACCGGTGCGTATCCGTTGCCGACCAGGTACATGTCCGCACCATCGATGCGCAATGGATGGTTGACCCGAAGCTTTTCCTTTTCGGGCTCGGCGTCCGGACTGCGGCGCGTCTCGACCTCGGCAGTGAAGTCGATCGGTTGGCCGAAGTGCGTGGTGGATTCCCGGTCAAAGGTGATGTTGAACTTTTCGAGCTTGACCGAGTAGGGGTCCAGCGAGTCTTCCTGGAACAAGGTGCCGGGCTTGAAGGAGTCGTAGGAAACCAGCGAGTTCACGAAGGTCTCCCCCTCCACGAGGACCCGCTGGCCGTTGTACCCGAAGGCACCGCCGACCCCCACCGAGGCCAAGAGGCCAACCAGTGAAATGTGGAACAGGAGGTTGCCGATTTCGCGGGTGTATCCGCGTTCTGCGCCCACCGAAGGGCTGGTGCCGTCGGGTCGGGCTTCGGAGCGGTAGCCGCGCTTCTTCAAGAGCGTGGCCACGTCCTGGACGACTTGTTCGTCACTGACGCCCGATTCTCCGGCAGTCTGGATCCTGATGGTGCCGTTTTCCGGCAAGCGGTTCAGTCGGGACGGTGTCCGGGGCGGCGGTGTCCGCAACGCCTGGGCGTGCTTCTTGACGCGCGGCAGGATGCACCCGATCAGGGAGATGAAAAGCAACAGGTATATCGCCGAGAACCACACCGAGGAATACACGTCGAAGAGCTGGAAGCGATCGAGCCATTCGCCGGTGGTCGGCTTGTTGGTCAGGTAGGTTGTCACCTGCTCCGGGTTGATCGAGCGCTGGGGAAAGAGCGAACCTGGTACTGCCGCCACGGCAAGGAGCAGCAGCAGGAAGAGTGCCGTACGCATGCTGGTGAGCTGGGTCCAGGCCCAGCGCACCATGCCCATGAACCCGAGGGCCGGGACGGCTACGTCTTTTTTAGAATCTTTTTGTGCCATTAGATGGGCAACCTGACTTCATTGGTGAACCAATCCTGCAATTGCGTAACCCAGGTACCCCACAGGCCGGTGGCCATCAGGATTCCCAGAAGAATCAACATGCCGCCTCCGAAGCGCATGATCGCCAGCTGGTGCCGACGGAAGAACTTCATGGCCCCCATGCCGCGGCGGATCGCCATGGCAATGAAAAGGAACGGCAGCCCCAGGCCCATGCAGTAGAAGAACGTCAGCAGGGCTCCCTTGGCGATGTTGGCGTCCGGGCCGCTGCTCATGATCAGCACCGCACCAAGCGTTGGGCCGATGCAGGGAGCCCAACCCAACCCAAAGGTCAGGCCCAGCACCGGCGCGCCCCAGAGACCTGCCGGGGGCTTGCGATGGATCTTGGCCTCGCGTTGCATGAAGGAGAAGCCTCCCATGAACACCACGCCCATGAAGATCACCACGAGACCAAGTAGCTGGGTAACCCATGAGCCCCTGTAGATCATCCAACCGGCGATCTGTGAAAAGACCACCCCGGCCAAGACGAAGACCAACGTGAAACCCAGGATGAACAGGCCGATGCCTGCAACCATCCGGCCGCGCTTTTGATCGGCGAGGTCGGCACCGGACAGGCCCGTGACGTATCCCAAATAGCCCGGTACCAAGGGCAACACGCATGGAGAAAGGAAGGAGACGAGGCCCGCCAGGATGGCAACGGGAACCGCGAGAATCAGCGAACCATCTTGGACAATCTCGGCAAACTGATTACCTTGGGCCGGTAGCGTCAAGGCGCCGGCAAGCACGGAGTCGATCACAACGACTCGGTGAGTGCCGTATTGATCAGGGCCTTGAGCGTGGGCTTGTCGGCAACGCCGAGAATGCGAGCCGAGACCCGCCCCTGTTTGTCGAGCACCAAGGTGGTGGGTACGGCCTTGAGCGGAACATACTTTGTCATGGCGAGTTGAATCGTGCCCTGGGTGTCCTGCACTGATGGGTACTTGATTCCGAAGGTGCGCTCGAAGGCCTCTGCCGCTTCCTTCTCGTCACGCACGTTGATGCCGATGAATTCGGCCTTGCCCTTGAACTCGTTGTTGAGTTCGACCATGTGCGGGGCTTCGATGCGGCAAGGGGCACATGCCGCGTACCAAAAGTTCAGGACCGTGGCCTGCCCTGCCCAGGTGGCCGAATCAATCGTGGTTCCGTCATAGGCCACCGCGTTGATCTCGACCGGGGCCGTGCGCGAGGCAGGACCGTATTCCTCCACCGAGCCGTCGCCGGCAATGTAATTCTTGTTGTTGCCTTCTCGAGCCTGCCTGGCCAGAGGGTCTTCATCCCCCACACACGCAGCAAGGGGCAACACGGCGGCGCCAAGTACTGCGGCACGCAAGAATGAACGTCGTCCCAAGCGCTGCGCTTGGGACGAGATGGGATCGATCATGATCTCAAGCTCCAGGGATGTTCGCAGCGTTGACCAAGAGGTCCACGCTAGGTTCTGCATAACGGACTGCGACCAGACTTTCACCTTCAAAGTCCAGGCTAGTCACGGAGGTGAGAGTGCACTCGCGTTTCCGCGGGTCGTGCCACAGGGCCCTGCCCTCGGCGGAGCGGCGCGTCACCCAGATGGGCAGCTGATGGCTGACCAAAATGGCTTGTGCCCCTCGGCCGCCAAGTTCCACCGCGCGATCGCGGTGTTCAACAATGGCGGTCATCATTCGTTCCACCTGGTCCCGGTAGGGTTCCCCCCAGGATGGACGAAATGGATTGACGACATAGGACCAGTATTTTGGTTCCTTCAGTCGGTTCTTGATCTGGGAAAGTCCCTCGAAACGGTTTGCGGCCTCGATGATTCGATCATCGGTCACGATTTCCAGGCCCAACGCCGCTGAGGTGGGCTTTGCCGTTTCCTGCGCCCGAACGAGCGGGGATGACACCAGGTGGGTGATATTTGCACCCGCGTCTCGCTGCGCGGTGAAGTACTCCGCGGCCCGCTCGGCCATTTGGTTGCCAAGATCGGAAAGATGGAATTCCGGTAGCCGACCGTAGAGGACCCTGTCCGGGTTATACACTTCGCCGTGACGTAGCAGGTGAACGGTGGCAGTCGACATGGGTTAAGTGTCTCAAATCTTTGTTCCGTTACCTAAACCGGACACTTGATTTTGCCCACGCGCCCGGGCTTTGGACGGTCCCCGAAAGCATTGCAACGATGCCCCGCACCGCATCCCCCGCCTCGCGTGCATCCAGCAAGACTGGGCGCACGGAACAGCTTTGGCCAATGTTCCGGACGAAACGAAAAACCATCCTTTGGGAGGGGTGAAAAGCAATCTCGAACCGATATCGTGAGGGTAAGCCGTAGTTTTCCAACCCAAGGAGCAGGTTATGTCTACCCCTGAGAATGATCCCCTGAACCCGGAGAAGCCGTCCGAGGACCCCGCACCACCGCAATACGGACAGCGTGCAACGCAGGATCCGAATGCCGCCGGGCAACCCCCGTATGGCCAGCAGCCGCAGTCCGGGGCACAACCGCCGAATCCGTATGGCCAGAACCCCAACCCATATGGCCAGCCTGCACCCGCGAACAATCCGTACGGCCAGCAGCCACCGCAGGCGCCATATGGCCAGCAGCCGTACGCCGGCGGATTCCCGGTCCCGCCGCAGGGCAACTTTGCACCGCCCCAGATGCCCACCCACCGCCCCAAGGAACTGGACACCTCCTTCTGGGCCATCCTTGCTGCTGGGGTTGTCTCCCTGTTGAGCACCGTGTTTGGTTTGAGCGCCGCCGCGATCACGCAACAAATGGAGGCGTTCCCCGAGTTGGAGGAGCAACTTCGGATTGCCGGGGCGAGCATGGCCGACGCAATCCCCATGATCCAGACCGCGGCGATCGTGTTCGCGGTGATCGGCTTGTTGCTTTACGTCCTGATTGCGTTCATGGTCCGCAAGGGAAGCGGCGTGGCACGCATCTTCGCCACGATCTTCGCTGTCCTCTCGCTGTTCGGCATTGGCAGCGGAGTGCTGATGGCACTCTCGGTCGTCCTGGGAGTGGTTGGCGTTGTCTTCGCCTGGTTGCGCCCCTCCAGCCAGTTCATTGCTGCGCGTCGTGCAGCACGGGCGGCCGGATACCGCTAAACACCGCATCTTAAGAAGTGGTTCGTGGGATCCAGCCATGCCGGCTGGATCCCACGGACCACTTTGCGATTAAGCCAGATGGTGGGTCCGAGTACGGACCGGGCGCCTAGGAATCGAGGTTTTGTGCGTGGTAGGCCAGGATTTGCAGCTCGGTGGCCAGATCGACCTTGCGCAGGTTGACTCCTGCAGGGACCTGCAGCACCACAGGGGCAAAACTCAGGATGCTTCGCACGCCCCTTTCCACGAGTTTGTTGCACAATTCCTGGGCCGCTGCCCCCGGAACGGATAAGACGGCCATATTTGCAGCGGTGGCTTCAAGGATCTCGTCAAGGTCGGAAATGGCTTGGACCTGCAAGTCCCCCACCGTAGTGCCAATAACCTCTGGCGAGGAATCGAGCAGTGCCACGATTTCGAATCCGCGGCTTCTGAATCCGCCGTACCCGGACAGCGCGCGACCCAAGTTTCCGGCACCGATAATCGCTACGCGCCAGTGCCGCAAGAGCCCCATGGCCTTGGAAATTTGTTCGGCCAGTTCGGTCACCACGTACCCGACACCGCGGGTCCCATAGGATCCGAGCAGGGACAGGTCCTTGCGAAGGATCGCCGGATTGACCCCGGCTTCCGTGGCCAGGACACCTGATGAAGTCTGCGCCTCGCCGCGGGCCTGCATGGCGTTTAGCGCCCGCAGGTACTGGGTCAACCGTGCCAGGGTCGCTTCGGGAAGAATCCTGCCAAGTGAACCGGTCGGTGTCTGCCCCACCGTCATGCCGGGTTCCAGGTCGCGCTCAATCTGAAGGTCGGCCGCAGGGACTTTGGCTTCGCTGCTTGCGGGGTGGGGCTCGGTGGGCATTCTGCTCTGACTCAATTCCGTGGATACCTTCATGTCTTATCAACCGGTCCTGGCAACACCGCCTCGCCGCCTTGCCGTTTCGCGGGCCCCCGACGGAATCGTTGACCTTAGCTGGTCAACAATGTCTCAAGGCGCTGGGCGTCGATCACCCAAAAATCCCGTATCCGGCCGTCGACCAACAGCACCGGAACTTCTTCCGAGTGGCGTGCCAGGAGTTCAGCGTCCTGGTCGATGTCAACTTTTTGCCAGGTGTAATCGAGCCGACTGGTGACCTCATCGAGTGTTTTGATCGCAGCTTGGCACAGATGGCATCCGGAACGAACCAACAAGGTAATTTCCCGCGGGGTCTGCACACTACTCATGCCCCAACGCTACAGCTCCGGCCAAAAAAGATTGCAATACACTTGGCGGATGCCCTCAAACCATTCCCCCGTGTCACTTCCTGGGCAAGAGCCGGTGCACTCGAGCACGACCGCGGCCTTCTTCGATGTGGACAACACCATGATGCGCGGTGCTTCACTATTTGCCGTAGCCCGAAAAATGTACCAACGACGGGCTTTTACGCTGCGTGAGGTTGTATGGTTCGCCGTTCACCAGTTGCGCTTCGTGGCCCGCGGAGAGAACCTCGGCGACATCCACGCCATCCGCGACCGTGCGCTCCTACTGGCCGCAGGGTTCTCCGTGGCGGACATGGTTGCGCTCGGGGATGAAATTTATGACGAATTCATTGAGTCTAAAATCTGGCCAGGCACCCGTGCAATTGCCGAACAGCATCTGCACGCCGGGAGGCAGGTGTGGCTTGTCACTGCCACCCCGATTGAGGTCGCCTCCGTCATGGCGCGCCGGCTCGGGCTCAGTGGCGCACTGGGGACGAGCGTTGAACACGTCGAGGGCATCTACACCGGCCGACTGGTCGGCGAGATCCTGCACGGGGCAGCGAAGGCCGAGGCGGTACGGAACCTGGCCCTGGCGCAAGGGTTGGATCTTGCCGAATGCTGGGGGTACAGCGATTCGCACAACGACATCCCATTGCTTGAAGCGGTCGGACACCCCGTGGCGATCAATCCCGACGGGAGATTGCGCCGCCACGCCAAGGAGCGGAACTGGCCCGTCTACGATTTCCGGACCGGCCGCAAGGCCGCGACCTTTGGGTTGAAGGCCGCCGGCATCTCGGGAGCCCTTTGGGGCCTGTGGCGCAGTTTCGGCGCACTGCGCCGCCGCCCCTGACATTCCGGGCACTACGCCACGGAGCCTGCCGCAGCATGCAAAAAGGTGCGTTTCCCTTATAGGGGAAACGCACCTTTTCACATGCTCAATTCCGGGCAAGCCCGGAACCGGCATTTACTTCTTATTACGACGCTGGTGGCGGGTCTTACGAAGCAATTTACGGTGCTTCTTCTTGGCCATACGCTTGCGGCGCTTCTTAATAACAGAGCCCATAGTGGTTCCTCACAAACTGATTCGATTGCCGACTACTATTTCTTCGGCACCAAAGCACCAGAATAGCCAACTGGACGTTAAACGTTCCTTAACAGATTACCTGCTTCTAGAGCAGATTCTGACCACTCGCGAAATCCGGCGGCGTTAGCCGGTGTTGAAGTCCCGCCCGAACCCGGCTGCCCGCAGGTACTCCTGCACGGCGTTTTCGGGTACACGGTAGGAGCGACCAAACCGCACGGCCGGCAATTCGCCAGAATGGACGAGGCGATAAACCGTCATCTTTGACACACGCATCACCTCGGCAACCTCGGCCACCGTCATGAAACGCGCGTTGGCAAAGTTTTGCGATTCGACCATTCCCTGTTTCTCCTGACAATTTCACATAGCAATCATGCTTTGGCGCGGACTGAGGAATGTACCTTGTCCGCGCCAACACCCCAAGATACCCTATGTCCTTGTGACTCACTTTAGTGGCTCGTGGGGCCAATGTGAACGATTCGCGGCAACGCGGGGCCACCATTTATTGCAGTCACCCCACGTTTATGGCGTTTAGCGCCCCGTCCGCACCGCCTCGGCCAAGGTCGCAAGCAGGTCAGCGCTGGTGTCCCAGCCCATGCAAGCGTCCGTGACGGACTGTCCGTAGGTCAACCCGGCCAGGACGTCGGAGCCCTGTGCCACCGCATCCGGATCGTGTTTCTGCGCACCTGCCACCAGGAAGCTCTCGGCCATGATCCCGGCAATCGCTTGGTCCCCGTCGGCAATGCGGGCGGCGAGCTCGGTGATGACTTCCCGCTGGCGCAGATGGGACTTGCCCGAGTTTGCATGGGAGGCATCGACGATCACCCGCGGGTTCATGCCCGCGTTGGCCATGGCGGCCGAAGCGGCGGCCACAGGCTCTGCGGCGAAGTTCGGACCGTCGGCACCGCCACGCAGGATCAAGTGGGAGTCCTCGTTTCCCGCGGTCCGGACCACGGCGGTACGCCCGTCGTCGCTGATCCCCAGGAAGGACTGCGGGGCGCCGGCGGCCTGGCAGGCGTCGATGGCGACCTGCACCGAGCCGTCCGTGCCGTTCTTGAACCCCACGGGCATGGACAGCCCGGAGACCAGCTGCCGGTGCGTCTGGCTTTCGGTGGTGCGCGCCCCGATGGCGCCCCAGCTGATCACGTCCGACAAGTACTGTGCGCTGAGCGGTTCGAGGAATTCGGTGGCCAGCGGCAGGCCCAGGTTGCTGGCCGCCAACATGAATTCTCGTGCTGCACGCAGCCCCGCGGCCATGTCATGGCTGCCGTCAAGGCGGGGGTCGTTGACCAAGCCCTTCCAGCCCACGGTGGTGCGTGGCTTTTCGAAGTAGCTGCGCATGACCACTAGCAGTTCACCCTCATGCTGCTTCGCGGCAGCGGCCAGCCTGGTGGCGTACTCCAGCCCTGCTACAGGGTCGTGGATGGAGCAGGGGCCGATGATGACCAGCAGGCGCTCATCGAGCCCGGAAAGCACGGCACGGACCTCCTGGCGAGCCCGCATGATCCGGTAGCCCTGGGCATCGCCCACGGGAAGTTCATCGACCAATTCCGTGGGGGTGGGCAGTTCGGTGATCCCGAGGACGCGTTCATTGGTATTGGCGCGGTGCTGTGTCTCGGCGGCGGTTGCGGTGCTCATGGTCTGGGGCCTTTCGGTTTCGGCCCCGCGCCGTGGAGTGGGGGGCCTCATGGTTTCGATGCGGCCCCGGCGATCACGCTGCGTATTCCTTCAGGGCCGCTATTTTGGAAATAGCGAAGGGCCGGCAAGCAACAGCTTGCGGCCCTTGTCGGCTCTGAAGGTGGGTATGCGAAATTATCGCGTCTTAGGCCCCTCCAGAGCCGACACAAAATACGCATACCAACGTTGAGTCATGATTGTGAATTTACAGCCGGACCGTGCAAATCGCAAACGGGCCCCGCCGCGTGGGCGACACAGTCCGTCATGAAGCACGACAAGGGGGCGGCACAGGCCGGACGGGTCCAAGGATGAACCTGTCTTTCCTGTGCCGCCCCCTCGAGGCGTTATCCGGCTGGAGCGCTGCCTGTCTAGATCAGGCCCTGGGCCAGCATGGCGTCGGCGACCTTCACGAAACCGGCGATGTTGGCACCGGCCACATAGTTGCCCGGCACACCGTACTCGTCTGCGGTGGCGGCGCAACGGTCGTGAATGCCGATCATGATCTCGGTCAGGCGCGCTTCGGTGTGGGCGAAGCTCCACGAGTCGCGGCTGGCGTTCTGTTGCATCTCCAGTGCCGATGTGGCCACGCCACCGGCGTTGGCGGCCTTGCCCGGGGCAAAGAGCACCCCGGCGTCCTGGAAGAGCGAGGTCGCGGCGGCGGTGCAAGGCATGTTGGCGCCTTCGGCCACGGCCAGGACACCGGTGGAGATCAGGCGCTTGGCGTCCTTGGCGTCCAGCTCGTTCTGGGTGGCGCACGGCAGTGCGACTGTCGCATCGACGTCCCAGACGTTGCCACCCTCGACGTAGTGGACCTTCTTGGAGTTGGCACGCTCGGCGTACTCGCTGATGCGCCCGCGCTCCACTTCCTTGATCTGGCGAAGCAGGTCGATGTCGATGCCGCGCTCGTCGACGATGTACCCGGTGGAATCGGATGCCGTCACGACGCGGGCGCCGAGGGTCTGGGCCTTGTCGATGGCGTTGATGGCCACGTTGCCGGAGCCGGAAACCGACACGCGCTGGCCGTCGAACGATGTGCCGCGGGTCTTGAGCATTTCCTGGGTGAAGAGCACCGCCCCGAAGCCGGTGGCCTCCGGGCGGACCAGGGATCCGCCCCAGCTGATGCCCTTGCCGGTGAGCACGCCCGACTCGTAGCGGTTGGTGATGCGCTTGTACTGGCCAAAGAGGTAACCGATCTCACGCCCGCCCACGCCGATGTCGCCGGCCGGTACGTCGGTGTACTCGCCGATGTGGCGGTAGAGCTCGGTCATGAATGACTGGCAGAAGCGCATGACCTCGCCGTCGGACTTGCCGCGCGGGTCGAAGTCGGACCCGCCCTTGCCGCCGCCGATGGGCATGCCGGTCAGCGAGTTCTTGAAGATCTGCTCAAAGCCCAGGAACTTGATGATGCCCAGGTACACCGAGGGGTGGAACCGCAGTCCGCCCTTGTACGGGCCCAGGGCCGAGTTGAATTCAACACGGAAACCGCGGTTGATCTGCACGCGGCCTGCATCATCGGTCCACGGGACACGGAAAATGATCTGGCGTTCGGGTTCACACATGCGCTGCAGGATCGCTGCTTCGGCGTATTCAGGATGCTTGCGCGAGACCGCTTCGAGGCTGTCGAATACCTCGGTTACGGCCTGGTGGAATTCCGCTTCACCGGGGTTGCGACGGAAAACTTCGTCGCGAATGGTCGCAAGATGCTGGTCCAAGTCTTATTCTCCTCATCACTTGGGGCAGGCACGAGGGCACACTGCCGCCATGTCTGGCGGCGCTGCCCCAGACGTCGAGAATGTCACGGCCCGCCTCCGTCGGCACAACCGGGCGTAATCAAACAAGCGCACACGCGTAATGTTTTCGTGGTCCGGTGTATGATTTCGCGCCGGCATTCCGGTAGCCGGCGAGAACGTGGAGAACTAGCGCTTTCTGCCGAACTTGGGCTTGGGCAGGCGGTCCAGGAAGTCATGGGCGCGGCCGGTGACCTGTTCCAGTCCGCGGCCCACGGTCCGGCCCAATTGCGCAGCGGCCACCGTGGCCTGGCTGGTTGCCTCGGGGGACGCCAGCTGCGGATCGGCGTAGGATTCCGGGACCAGGCTCAGTGCCGGCGCCGGGGGAACGAAGCCGTGCACCCAGGTTTGCAGGTCCAGGAAGGTCGCGGATTCCAGTGCGTAATAGCGGCGCTGCCCGTCGGCGCGCATCGAGACCATCCCGGCCTCGCGCAGGACCTTCAGGTGCTTGGAAACGGTCGGCTGGGAAACGCCCAGGGCCTCGACCAGGGAACCGACCGAGCGCGACTCCTCGCGCAGGGAATCGAGCAACCTGCGTCGGGTGGGGTCGGCCAGCGCAGAAAAGATATCATCATGAGCCACCGCATAACCCTATCCGCATATACCTGCGTTGGCATCTTTGGGCGTCCTAATCGAACCAGGGGTCCAGCCCGAACAGCGGGAAGATCTCCTTGCGGGTGGCCATGACGGCGCGGTCCACCGGGTCCGCGGGGTCGTACCCGACCTCCCAGCTGCGCCACCACAATTCGGCGTTGTCGCCCATGGACTCGGGGGTGCGGATCCCGTAGCGCCCGAGCACGTAGTCGCGCCAGCTGCGCGGCACGGGCGTCGCCAGCGGGACCGGCTTGCCCGAGGCGACGGCCACCAGGTGGCTCCAGGCCCGCGGCACCACCGAGGCGGTGTTGTAGCCGCCCCCGCCGGTGGAGATCCAGCGGCCGCCGCAGAGCCTGCGGGCCAGCTCGGAGATGTCCAGCGCATTCTGCCGCTGCGCATCGATGGTCAACCGGAGGTTGGACAGGTCGTCGTCCCGGTGCCCGTCGCAGCCGTGCTGGGAAACGATCACCTCAGGCGCGAAGGCCTCCGCCAGCTGCGGAACCACCGCGTGGAAGGCCCGCAGCCAGGCAGCGTCGCCGGTGCGCGGGGGGACGGCGATGTTCACCGCGGTGCCCTGCGCGTTGGGTCCGCCGATCTCGTTGGCGAACCCGGTGCCGGGGAACAGCGACATGCCCGTTTCGTGGATGGAGATGGTCATGACGCGTGGATCGTCCCAGAAGAGCGATTCGGTGCCGTCGCCGTGGTGGGCATCCACGTCGATGTAGAGGACCTTCTGCACACCCCCGTCCAGCAATCGCTGGATCGCCAGGGCAGTGTCGTTGTAGATGCAGAAGCCGCTGGCCTTGCCCCTGGCCGCGTGGTGCATGCCCCCGCCGAAGTTGACCACGTGCAGGGCGCGCTCGCCCAGGATGGCATCGGCGGCCAGCAGCGAACCTCCAGCCAGCCGGGCGCTCGCCTCATGGATCCCGGCGTAGGCGGGGTTGTCCTCGGTGCCCAGGCCGCGGGCCTCGTTGGGGACGTGCGGGTTGGCGCTGACCTCGTGGACGGCGGCGATGTAGGCCGGATCGTGCACCGCGGCCAGTTCCCCGTCGGTGGCCACAGGCGGGGCCGCCAACGTGACGTTGGAACGCCCGAACAGGCCCAGGTCCGTACAGAGCCGGGCGGTGAGCTCCAGCCGGAGCGGGTGCATCGGATGGGTCTCGCTAAAGCGGTACTCCATCATCTGCTCGCTCCAGATGACCTGGGTCGGGGGCAGTGGCTCATTTGCGGCAAACACCTATTCAGGCTACGCGATGCGCACCACCGGTGTGTGCCAAGACACCCGTGTGACCTCCGCCAGCCCCGTCACCCGGCGCCCGGCGGGGCGCGTGGCCGCGAGTCGGCGGGCCACCGGCCGATCCCGCCTTGCCATGGTTTATTGTGGGAGCTTGCGGGGCAGGGCTTCCGCACCGAAGTTTTCCACGTCTTGGAGCCGAGCAAACACATGGGATCGTCCCCCTCTTCAGAGTCTGCGCGACGGCCGGGCACCGATATCGGTGCCCCGGCCCGCTGGCGCTCACGCCTGGGACTGTGGCGCCGGATCGTGTCCGACTTCACCGTCCGCTCCCCCGCGCGCCTTGCCCTGTTGACCTTCACCCTGGTGATCTCCCTGTTCACCTCCGTGCTGGCGCTTCCGGTGTCATCGGCAACAGGCGAACCCACACCCTTTTACGATGCCCTGTTCACCGCCGTCTCCGCGGTGTGCGTCACCGGCCTGACCGTCGTCTCCACGGCCACCCACTGGTCCTTCTTCGGGCAGCTGGTGATGATCATCGCGGTGTTCGTGGGCGGCTTGGGCATCCTGACCCTTGCCTCGCTATTGTCGCTGGCGGTGTCCAAGCGGCTGGGCGTGCGCGGCAAGCTGCTGGCCCAAAGCTCCATGAACACCTCCGCCGCCTCCACCCTGGGCGAGGTCGGTTCGCTGCTGCGCATCGTCATCACCACCTCGGTGGCGATCGAGGTGGCCCTGGCCCTGATGCTGGTCCCGCGCTTCCTCATCCTGGGCGAACCGGTGAACGAGGCCATTTGGCACGGCATCTTCTATGCGATCTCCTCCTTCAACAACGCCGGGTTCACCCCGCACTCCGACGGGCTGGTCCCCTACGAGACCGACCTGTGGATCCTGGTGCCGCTGATGCTCGGGGTATTCCTGGGCTCGTTGGGCTTCCCCGTGCTGATGGTGCTGCTGGCGCACCGCTTCAACACCAGGAAGTGGACGCTGCACGCCAAGCTCACCCTGATGGTGACCGCCATCCTGCTGCTGGCCGGCGCGCTGCTGTGGGCCGTGTCCGAGTGGTCCAACCCCGACACCATCGGCTACATGTCCAACGGCGACAAGGTCATCCACTCGGTCTTTGCCTCCGTGATGACGCGCTCAGGCGGCTTCAACCTGGTCGACCAGGGGGAAATGGGCCAGGTGACGATGCTGCTGACCAACGCGCTGATGTTCGCCGGCGGCGGCTCGGCCTCCACGGCCGGCGGCATCAAGGTCACCACCATTGCGGTGATGTTCCTCGCGATCTTCGCCGAGGCCCGCGGCGACACCGACGTGCGCGCCTTCGGCCGCCGCATCCCCGAAGGCACCATGCGCGTTGCCATCTCGGTCATTGTGCTCGGCGCCACGCTGGTGATGCTGGCCACCGCCTCGCTGCTGGCCATCAGCGGCACCTCGCTCTCGCGGGCGCTTTTCGAGTCGATCTCGGCCTTCGCCACCGTGGGGCTGAGCACCAATTTGTCCGCCGAATTGCCGCCGGCGGGCAAGTACGTGCTTTCCGCGCTGATGTTTGCCGGCCGAATCGGTACGATTACGTTGGCAGCCGCGCTGACCTTGCGCCAGCGCAACCAGCTGTACCACTTCCCCGAAGAGAGGCCGATCATTGGCTGAGAAGAACACGGACCACAACGCCGCGGTGCTGGTCATCGGGCTGGGCCGTTTTGGCGCCTCCGTGGCCGAGCAACTGGTGAAGCAGGGCCGCGAGGTGCTGGCCATCGAACGCAACCAGGAACTGGTGCAGAAATGGGCATCGGTCCTCACCCACGTGGTGGAGGCCGACGCCACCAACATCGATGCGCTGCGCCAGCTCGGCGCCCAGGACTTCACCTCCGCGGTGGTCGGGGTGGGCACCTCGATCGAGTCCTCCGTGCTGATCACCGTGAACCTGGTGGACCTGGGCATCGAGCACCTGTGGGTCAAGGCGATCACGCCCTCGCACGGCAAGATCCTCACGCGCATCGGCGCCAACCACGTGATCTACCCGGAGGCAGACGCAGGGGTGCGTGCAGCCCACCTGGTCGGCGGTCGGATGCTTGACTTCATCGAGTTCGACGACGGGTTCGCCATCGTGAAGATGTACCCGCCGAAGGAGACCCAGGGCTTCACCCTGGCCGAATCCCAGGTCCGCTCCAAGTACGGGATCACCGTGGTCGGCGTGAAGTCCCCCGGCGAGGACTTCACCTACGCCCAGCCCGACACCAAGGTCACCCGGCGCGACGTGCTGATCGTCTCGGGCCACGTGGACCTGCTTGAACGCTTCGCCGCCCGGCCCTAAGGGTCCCAAGGCTCCCTAGGCAGCACGAAGTCCCCTCGTTCGGCCGACGAACGAGGGGACTTTTGTGTTTGCTAGGCCAATTCCCTGGTGATCTGCGCGGCACGGGCCGCGGCCGCGGCGGCCCCGCGGGCGATGACCCGCGGAAGCCCCTCGGCATCGAAGGTGGCGATGGCCTGTTCGGTGGTGCCGTTGGGGCTGGTCACGCCCTTGCGCAGGGCGGAGGGATCGGCCTGCACATCGGCAAGCATCTTTCCCGCCCCGGCGACGGTGGCACGGGCCAGGTCGGTCGCCAGCGCCGCATCCAGGCCCAGCTCCACGCCGGCGGCGGCCATGGCCTCGACCAGGTAGAACACGTAGGCGGGCCCGGAGCCGCTGATGGCCGAGACGGCGTCCTGCTGCGACTCCGGAACCACGTGCACCACGCCGGAACCGGCGAACAGGTCAACGACGGCGGCCAGCGCGGCCGCGGAGACGAATTCCCCGGCACTGACCCCCACCGCGCCCGCGCCCACCTTCAGCGGCGTGTTGGGCATGGAGCGCACGACGGGCTGGCCCGGATTCAGGTGTGCCGCGATCATCTCGATGGTGATTGCGGCGGCCACCGAGACCACCACGGCCGAGGGCTTCAGCGCGTCCCTGATCTCGTCGCACAGGGCGGCGATTCCCACGGGCTTGACGCCCAGGAAGACGATGTCGGCGCCCTTCACGGCCTTGAGGTTGGCCTCGGGGTCCTGGGCGCCAACGAGCACCGTGACACCGGTCTCGGTGCGCAGCGCCTGGGCCTTGTCGTCGCCGCGCAGGGTGGCGACGATGGCCTGGGGGTCGTAGCCGGTGGCGATGATGCCGCGCAGCACCGCCCCGTTCATGGAACCGGTGCCCAGGAAGGCAAGTCTGTTCTCGGCAAGGGCGGAAGTCGAAAGCACTGAAGTCATGTGCCCATTGTTCCACGGCGGCGGCGATCCCGGCCGGGTTGCGCCCGTGATGCTGCTAGATGGAGTGGCTGCCGCTTTGGGCAGCCTTGGATACCGGTGCCAGGTAGCGGCGGGCGAATTCGAGGGTCTCGCCCAGCCAGGCCTCGCGCTCCCCCGCGCCCTTGGCCTTGCGCGTGGAGACCTCCACCGCCACCACCCCGTCCCATGCCGAGTCCCGGAGGAACTCGATGGCCTCGATGACCGGCTGGGTGCCGCGGCCGGGGACCAGGTGCTCGTCCTTGCCGTTGTCCGCCCCGTCGCACAGGTGCACATGGCTCAGCCGTTGCCCCAGGTCGCGGAAGGCCACCGCGGAGTCCATGTCGGCGATCGCCGAATGGGAGAAGTCCCAGGTGACAAATTCGTAGGGTTCGGGGATCGGGTTCCAGTGCGGCAGGTACATCTTCGCCTCGCGCCCGCGGGCCCGCCACGGGTACATGTTCTCCACGGCGATCTTCACCCCGTACTCCTCCATGATGCGGCGGATGCCGGTGGCGAACTCGGTCGCATAGGTGCCCTGCCAGCGGAAGGGCGGGTGGGCCACCACTACGTCGCAGCCGACCTCCACCGCCATGGCGGCCGCGGACTCGATCTTGTTCCAGGCGGTGCCCCAGACCTGCTGGGTCAGCAATAGCGTCGGGGCGTGGATGGCCATGACGGGCTGTTCGTAGCGTTCGGCCAGCCGGTTCAGGGCCCGTGCATCCTGGGAGATCTGGTTTCCGGTGACCAGCACCTCCACCCCGTCGTAGCCCAAATCGTGGGACACGGCGAAGGCGTCGTGGACGTTAAGCGGGTAGACCGAGGCGCTGGAGAGCGCGACGGGAATGGGGGCGTTGTTGCTGTTGCCTGACTCGACCATGGAACGTGCCCCTTGTCTTTTCCTTACAGAACGTTGCGGCCGTGGGACATCGACATTGCCGAGGACTGGCCCAAAGCGACTTCTCCGACTCCCACGCTACTACTGAGCGGGGCGGTGGAGTCAAAAAGAACGTGATCAAAGCGGCGCAGCATCAGGCCCTCGCGCAGCGCCCACGGGCAGATGCGCAGGGATTTGACCTTCAGCGCGCTCATGGCCTCCAGGGCGACGATCGCACCTGCAAGCAATTGCGGGGCCCGGATGGCCGAGACCCCCGGCAGTTCGGCGCGCTCTTCCCAGTTCATGGCCGTGAGCCGGTTGGTCCAGAGCTTCAGCGACTCCGCACGCAGCACCCGCTTGACGTAGGGGCCATCGGCGCTGGGGGCTGCCCCGGTGATCCGCGCCAGGGACCTGAAGGTCTTGGAGGTGCCGGTGACCACGGTGGGCCGCCCGAACTCGCCCAGCTCGGCCACCGGATCGGCAAGCACCTCGCGCACGTGGTTGCGCAGCGCCTTGACCTGCGCGATCGAGGGCGGATCCTCCGGAAGCCATTCACGGGTCAGCCGTCCGGCACCCAGCGGAACCGAGTGGGCAGTGGTGGGGAACTCGTCCACGCCCAGGGCCAACTCGAAGGAACCGCCGCCCATGTCCAGGTTGAGGATCGTTTCCGAGCTCCAGCCGAACCAGCGGCGCACCGCGTAGTAGGTCATGCCCGCTTCCTGCTCACCGGTCAGCTCGGTGAGCCGCACCCCGGTTTCGGCGACGACCTTTTCCAGGACGGCCTCGCCGTTGGCCGATTCGCGGATCGCCGAGGTGCAGAAGGCCAACAGGTCCTCCGCATGGTGGTTGATCGCGAATTGCGCCGCCTCATGCACGAAGTCCAGCAACTCGGCCTGCCCGGCCTCGTTGATGGCCCCGTCCTCGTCCAGGTACTGCACGAGCGAGAGCGGTCGCTTGTGCGATGCAAAGGGCACCGGACGGGCGCCCGGATATGCGTCGACCAGCAACAGGTGAACCGTGTTCGACCCGATATCCAGTACGCCCAGCCTCATGGTGTGTCCTTCATGCGCTTGTCACTTGCCGCGGCAGCGGCTACTTGCTGGTTGTCTTTGCCGCCGGCTTTTTCGCCGGCGCCTTCTTGGCAGGCGCCTTCTTGGCCGGTGTGGCCGCGGTCTTGCGCTTGACCGGTCCGCGGGCCCGCTTGTCGGCCAGCAGCTCGATGGCCTTCTCCCTGGTCAGCTCCTCCAGCGTGGTGTCACGCGGGATGGTGATGTTGGTGACGCCATCGGTGATGTAGGCACCGAAGCGTCCCTCCTTGACCACGATGTTCTTCTCCGAGACCGGGTCGGCGCCGAACTCGGCCAGCGGCGGCACCGCGGCACGGGCGCCGCGCTGCTTGGGCTGCGAGTAGATCTCCAGCGCCTCTTCGAGGGTGATCGTGAAGATCTCCTCCTCGGAGCCGATCGAGCGCGAGTCGGTGCCCTTCTTCAGGTACGGCCCGAAGCGGCCGTTCTGCACCGTGATCTCCACGCCCTCGGCGTCGACGCCGAGCACGCGCGGCAGCGAGATCAGCCGCAGGGCCTCCTCGAGCGTGACGGTTTCCACTGTCATCGTCTTGAACAGCGAACCGGTTCGCGGCTTGGCCTTGGTCGGCTTCTTCGGCGGCTTGGGCTTGCCGTTCTTGTAGTACTCGACGGGCATGGCCGCCAGTTCCTCGGCGGTGGGCTCCACGATGACCTCGGTGACGTAGGCGCCGTAGCGTCCGTCCCTGGCCACGATGGTGCGCCCGGTCTCCGGGTCGACACCCAGCACGTTTTCGCTCGGGCCCTGGTGTTCCATGAGCTCGATGGCCTTCTCGGCGGTGAGCTCGTCCGGTGCCAGGTCCTCGGGCACGTTGGCACGCTGCGGGTCGGTGCCCTCGGGGGCATCGGCAGGCAACGGCTTTTCCAGGTACGGGCCGAACTTGCCCACGCGCAGCACGATGCCCGGGGCGATGTCGATGGAGTTGATGGCACGGGCGTCGATGTCGCCCAGGTTGTTGACCACCGATTCCAGGCCTGCCTCGCCGGTGGCCTCGGAGCCGAAGTAGAAGTCCTTCAGCCAGGCGGTGCGGCCCTTCTGCCCGTGGGCGATCTCGTCCAGGTCATCTTCCAGGCGTGCGGTGAAGTCGTAGTCGACGTACTTGCCGAAGTGCTCCTCCAGTAGGCGAACCACGGAGAACGCGATCCAGCTGGGCACCAGGGCCCCGCCGCGCTTGGTCACGTAGCCGCGGTCCATGATGGTGGAGATGGTCGGGGCGAAGGTCGACGGGCGACCGATCTCCCGCGCTTCAAGCTCGGCGACGATCGAGGCTTCGGTGTAGCGTGCCGGCGGGCTCGTGGTGTGGCCGATCGCGTCGATGCCGGTGCCGGCCAGCGGGTCGGAGACCTTCAGCTGCGGCAGCCGGGCCTCTTCGGCTGCTTCGGCGGCCTCTGCCTCGCGGGCGGCGTCGCGACCCTCCTCGTAGGCGGCCATGAAGCCGCGGAAGGTGATCACGGTGCCGGAGGCGGAGAACTCGGCGACCTGCCCGGTGGTGGACTCGCCGGAGAGCTTGATGGTCGCGGTGAAGCCCTTGGCGTCGGCCATCTGCGAGGCGACGGTCCGCTTCCAGATCAGCTCGTAGAGCTTGAATTCGTCGGCCGAGAGCTGGGCGCGCACAGTGGCCGGGCGGCGGAAGGAGTCCCCTGCCGGGCGGATGGCCTCGTGGGCCTCCTGCGCATTGTCGCTCTTGCCCTTGTAGGCGCGCATCTTCGCGGGCACCGAGTCGGCGCCGTAGAGTTCGGCGGCCTGCTTGCGGGCGGCGTTCACTGCCTCGTTGGAGAGGAACACCGAGTCGGTACGCATGTAGGTGATGTAGCCGTTTTCATACAGGCGCTGGGCGACCTGCATGGTGGACTTCGAGCTCCAGCGCAGCTTGCGGCTTGCTTCCTGCTGCAGCGTCGAGGTGGTGAACGGCGCGGCCGGGCGGCGGGTGTAGGGCTTCTCGTCGACCGAGGTGACGGCGAAGTCGGCATCGGCCAAACCGCTTGCCAGGGCGGAGGCGCCTGCCTCGTCCAGATGCGCCACGGACCCGGACTTGGGGGTCTTCAGCTCGCCGCGGTCGGTGAAGTCGCGGCCGGTGGCCACGCGTGCCCCGTCGACCGAGGAGAGCTTGGCGCCGAAACTTTCGCCGGCAGAGGTGGCAAAGGTACCGGTCAAATCCCAGTAGGAGGCGGTGCGGAAGGCCATGCGTTCGCGTTCGCGTTCGACGACCAGGCGTGTGGCCACCGACTGCACGCGGCCGGCGGACAGGCCGCGGGCCACCTTGCGCCACAGCACCGGGGAGATCTCGTAGCCGTAGAGGCGGTCGAGCACGCGACGGGTTTCCTGGGCATTGACCAGGTCCGTGTCCAGTTCCCGGATGTTCTCCATGGCACGGGTGATGCCCTCTTGGGTGATTTCCGTGAAGGCCATGCGGTAGACCGGGACCTTGGGCTTGAGCACCTCGAGCAGGTGCCACGCGATGGCTTCGCCTTCGCGGTCCGCATCGGTTGCGAGGTAGAGCGCGTCGGCGTTCTTGAGCTTGGCCTTGAGCTCGGCAACACGCTTCTTCTTGTCCGGGTACACCACGTAGTAGGGGTCGAAGTCGTTCTCGACATCCACGGCGAACTTGCCGTAGGGGCCCTTTTTCATTTCCGCGGGCAGATCGGCGGGTTGCGCCAAATCGCGGATGTGCCCCACCGAGGCATCGACTTCAAAGCCTTCGCCCAAGTACTTGGCGATCGACTTACTTTTAGCCGGGGACTCCACGATCACGAGTTTCATTCCGGTCTTTTCCTTGGCCTTGGCGGGCACAGCACTCCTATTAGCAACCAGTGGTGCACCAAAGTGGGCGCACAGCACATTCCCTGCTCTAGGTTAGCGGTATTTTTGCCCGCCACGGCAAGCAGCGATCCCAAGACGCGGTTTTCCGCTCCCCGCTACGGGGCTTCAGTGACCCTGCTCGCCACGGATTTCGGGCAGGAAGGAAAGCATGTAGTAGAGCCGTTCGCCGTCGACGCCTCGTTGTTCCGGTTCCGCCAGGGCCTCGTATTCATACAGCAGGCCATAGACCTTGGCAATGAATTCCTTGCGCTGGTGCTCCGAGAGGAACACCACCCCCGTGGTCAGCACCGGCGCCCTGTCGGGTTCGGGCTCCTTGCCGATCTTGCGTTCCTTGTCGCGGCGCGCAATTTCCGCCGAGAGCCGATCTCGGAAGGCGTTGAGCTGCACGTTCAGGTAGGCGTTCTTCGCACTGGTCGAATCCGAGAGCGAGCCCAGGACGAGCTGGCCGCCGGCGGCCTTCCACCGGCGTTCACGCCCGTCGCCCTCGCTGGCAGCGCGGACCACGTAGCCGTATTTCTCCAGGGCGCGCAGGTGGTAGCTCATCGCGCTGGGCGTCAGGTCGCAGCGCGTCGCCAGCTCGGTGGCGGTGCGCGTGGCCTGCGACGCAAAGAGTTCCTCGAGGACCGTCAGGCGTGCCTCGTGGGCGAGCGCGCGAATGGCTTGCGGGTCGCTGATCGACACCGAGGTGACGGGCATCGGAGACAGGCCAGTGGTGTTGGCGCTTGGTCCCGAGGAAGTGTTCTGGCTCATATAAAAAAACTTTAGCGGTTGTTTCGCATCTCCAAAAGGAAGCCGCGCTTAATAAGCCGTACAACCCCTTCATAAAGCCGGGAAGAAAACTCCGGATCGCCGTCGCCCACCAGCGACTCCAAGGCACCGACTAGGGAAGATACGCTCAAGTCGCCGTCGCAGGCGGAGACAAATCCGGCAAGTGCGGTGTCCAGGATTTCGGTTCGCCGCAATCCCGCTCCCTGGCGTAACAAGATGACCCCCGGGTGCTCGGCGCCGGGGCGCTGGTGGCGTTCCTCGGTGACGTCCTCGGCCACCTCCAGGTGCAACTCGCCCACCTCCCTGGCATCCAGTTCGTCGGCCACCGCGATGTCCCGGGCCAGGCACGGGCCAATGGGTTGTTCAATGGGGTAGCTGATGGACTCGAAGAGCCGGCCGATGCCCGCGCGCTCCCCGGCGGGCCGCCGCAGCCACACCATGCCGAAGCCGATGGCGGCGACGTTGCGTGAGGCGAAGTCGTCGAGGTAGGCGCCGTACTGCGCGGCGAAGGCCTCCGGGTCGCGCCCCTGCGAGGCATCGCGCAGCCAGGTCTCGGCGTACCCCGTGGGGCTGACGACCTCGCGCTGGATAAACCAGGACTCGGTGTCCCCGGTGAGCCAGGAGCGCGGCCCGGCGCTCCATTCGTATTCCTCCTCCGGGGCGTCGGCCGCGGCGATTTCCCAGTTGGCCAGCATTTGCGCGCTGCCCCCGGGCTTCAGGATCCCGGGCAGCGTGCGCACGAGGGTGGCCACCAGGGAATCCCCGGGCATCCCACCGTCGCGGTAGGTGAACCGCTCGGAATCGTCCTGGCCGACGGGGTGCGGGGTGATGACGAACGGCGGATTGGAGACCACCAGGTCAAAGTGTTCCCCGGCCACCGGCTCGAGCAGGGATCCCAGGCGCAGTTCGACGCGGGCCGAAAGGTTCTCCGGGTCGATGCCCAGGGCCCGGTGGTTCAGCAGCAAGTTAAATCGCGTGAATCCCAGCGCGCGGGCGGAGATGTCGGTGGCGACCACGCGTCGGGCGTGGGAGAGCAGGTGGAAGGCCTGGATCCCGCAGCCGGTGCCCAGGTCCAGGGCGTTGTCGACCTGCGGGCGGACCGTCGTCTGGGCGAGCGTCAGTGAGGCCCGCCCGATCCCCAGCACGTGGTCGTGGCGCAGCACCCCGGGACGCTGGTGGGCGCCCAGGTCGCTGCCCACCCAGATTTCGGCGTCCGCATCCGAGGCGTGCGGGCGCAGGTCGATCCGCGCCCGGTGGTTCGGGCTCCCCTCGGCGTCTTCGATCAGGCCCAGCCGGCGCAGCCCCTCGATCCCCGTGGCGGGGAACGCTGCGGCAAGCTCGGTCTCGCCGACCTCGGCGCCCAGCATGAATACCCCGAGGATGGTTCCCAGCGCCGTTGGCTGGGGTTGGGCGGCGATGAGGCGCAGTGCCGGGATGAGCTGGTCGCGCATGAGTGCCTCGTGCGCGCTCTCCCCCAGGAACTCCGTGATTGCTTCGTGGGCGTATTCCGCCCGCCGCAAATCCCCGGCAAGTTGTTCAAGAAGCCGGGCGTCGTCGCTGCGCGGGGCATCGGGGACCTGGGAAAAGTTTTCGATGGAAGTCACACTCCCCAGTCTAGCGATCCGGGGAAAACGGGCTGCCCTCCTGCCTATGATGGAATCCATGCTCGAAGTCACCACCACTCACCTGCAACAGCTCTCTCCGGGGGAACTCCGCCCCTCATCCCGGGCACTGCCGGCCGGGGCCCGGATCGAGCGGGTCACCGCGATCACCCCGGAGTTCAGCAAATTCCTCTACCGCGGCGTGGGCAGCAGCTGGAACTGGGCGGACCGACTGTCCCTGACCCGCGCCGCGTGGGAATCGCTGATGCGGACCCCGGGTGCCGAAACCCACGTCCTCTACGTCGACGGGGCTCCCGGCGGCTACATCGAATTGGCCGGACGGATCGAAGGTTCCGGCACCGAGGTTGAAATCATGTACTTCGGCTTGTTCCCACAGTGCATCGGTCGTGGCCTGGGAGGGACCCTGCTGGCCGAGGGGATTTCGCGGGCGTGGGACCTTGATGCCCGATTCGAGGGCTTTCCGTCGGTGAACCGGGTCTGGGTGCACACCTGTTCATTGGACGGACCGGCCGCCATGGCAAACTACGAAGCCCGCGGGCTACGGATCTTCCACACCGAAACCGAGATGGTCGAGCCCGGCGACGGTGCCGCCGGGCTCTGGCCCGAGGAATCACTGACCTCATAACCCCTTGCGACGGGCATCGCCGAGTTTGCCCGGCGGGCCGCCTATCGGCCCAATGAAGCGACTGGGTCTGGTGTCCCTGACGGCGGCCGGCATGTTCATCGTCTCCACTGTATTCATTGCTGCCGGGGGCATTGGTCGTTTCCCGGAGAGGTCCGAGGCCGGAGCCGCCGACTCCAATGCCGAATTCTTCCGGGTCGGCGACTGGCTCAGCCGGGACTGGCAATGCCGTCCGGTGGCCCGATCACGATTTCAGGGCGGCACCCGTAGTACGTCCCATGGCTAGCTGTCTCGATCGGCGGCCAGGTATTGGAATTCACGTCCGCCCCCGAGCCAATCCCAAACTCGATTTTGGCGTTATCCACAATTCCCCGCTACCGATCCAATGACACTCGGATTCGGCGCATGCTGGTGGACATGCAAACCACCCAGTTCATCACCCTGGCCGCGGGCACCCGCGGCGCCCCGGGACACCCCGTGTCACCGGACGATGAACTGCGCGCCCTGCTCGAGGCCCAGC
>NZ_JBKKAP010000046.1:0-2364 GCF_046714615.1 Paeniglutamicibacter sp. | reverse complement strand
CTGATCCAGAATGCTTGGCGGCACAACGTCTCCGTTATTGTCGATCAACCATTGCCGGGTCGAAGAGTTCAGAAGTGGCCACCAGTTCTCAATGTTCATGGCCTCATTCTGGCAGCAGAGGGTCCGGTCGGAGAACCAGAAGGAGTGCTTTTCTGCCTCAAGTAGCTGCATCGTCCCGTAAGGGGGTCGTCCGGATACGGCTTCTGCAGTGTTCCGATAGGGGGTCCCCTAACGGAATGCACCCAGCTGTGACCTGCTATTTGTGAAATTTCGAAATTCACAGGAAACTGCACCGTTCCGCAAGACCCGTCCGGTGATCTGTCCGGTGTTATTCCGGCGGATTTTATCGGTCGACGCAACAAAAGGACTAAATAGGGGCGTTTTTCCCTGTGCTATGGAGACTACCCCACGAGCCTTGCAGGGGCATTGTGTTCTTCCCTGAACCTTGCGGCTGGGGTGTCGTAGGCGAGGTTCTTTCGGGGCCTGGTGTTGAGCTCCCGCATCACGTGGTTGACGTGCCGGGTGCTGTGGACGGCCAGGTTGGTGCCCTTGGGGAAATACTGGCGGACGAGTCCGTTGAAGTTCTCGTTGGCGCCGCGTTGCCAGGGGCTGGAGCGTTCGGCGAAGAACACCGGAACACCGGTCGCCTTCGTGAGTGCTTCGTGGCTGGCCATTTCCGTTCCCTGGTCCCAGGTCAAGGTGCGTTTCAGGGACGGAGGCAACGTGGCGAACGCGCTGGTGACGGCGGCGTTGACGCTTGCCGCGGTGTGGTCGTGGGGTAGGTTGACGATGATTCCGTAGTGGGTTTTGCGTTCTCTCAGGGTCACCATCGCTGATACGGACCCGACCCCGACTATTAGGTCCCCTTCCCAATGGCCGGCTTCCAGGCGGGTTTCTACTTCTGCCGGGCGTTCGTCAATCATTTTCATGTTGCGGATCCGCGAGCCACTTCCGGTGCGGGTGCGCCACCGAGTCTTGCGGATCCTCCTGCCGGTGCGCAGCTTGGCGGCATAGCGTTTGTGCAGGCCTTGGCCCTCGCGTAGTAGCAGCGACCGGTAGATCGTTTCGGGGCAGATCCGTAGCTCGTGGTCTTCGGGGTAGGTCTTCTTCATCCAGCCACTGATCTCGTCTGGTGACCAGCAACGGTTGAGCTTGCGTTGCACGAGTCCGCGCAGCCGGGGGCTGGCAACGAGCTTGTGAATCTTCGGACGGGCCCGTTGCAGGCAGGCGTCATGATCGGCGGTGCGGGGCAGGTAGCGGCCTTCGGCGTCCCGGTGGCGGTCCAGCTCGCGTTTGATGGTGGAGGGCTGGCGACCCATTTCACGGGCCACCTGGCGCATGGAATACCCCAGCTCCAAGAGGTCGGCAATTTGCAAGCGTTCCCGGACATCAAGATAGCGGCCCGCCGCCGGTCGGGGTATCAGAGAGGGGATCTGGTAGTTGTTGGCGCGCCGGAGTGACGTGCCTGTTTGTCTTTGCATACCGAGAAGTCTGCATGCTTCGGCGTTGCTTTTGCCTTCGCGCATCAGTTGCCAGTATTTCGTGTCCCGCTCGGCACGTCGCTGTTGCGCCTCGGAAACCGTTGAAGCCAGCACCGCGTCAGCGTAGCGGTTCGAAGTCAGGACGGCGGCGCGTTGCGCTGCGGCAGCAGTGTTCTTTTCCTTCGTCAGCCGAGCGAGCCGTTCGCGTTCAAAGCTGTGGCAGCGCTGAGCCGTTAGCCTCAGAAGAACCTGACATCGCTGCAGGGTGACCTTCGAGCCTCGGAGCCGGTCGAACCGGACTTGGAGCCACCGATACGCAGTGGAACGGCCAACCGCGGCCGCAGCGGCGGACTGGGTAGGGGTTTGGCCTCGATTGAAGGCCTTCCAGAATACGGATTCAACCTCGATGTTGACTTGTAGATGATGACGGTCCGTAGCCCCACTGACTGCCGCTTCCCATGCGGGGAGCCTGGAGGTGGTGAATCCAAGGGAGTCCGTCGCTTCAGTGGGACTGTTTCCTTCCTGACGTAGCTGCAGATATCTCTCACGCAACCAGCGGTATCCGATTTCCTTATGGATACCGGCGGCCCGGGCAGATGAATTGAGACTGTTTCCTTGTTTGACCGAGGCAAGAAAACGGACGCCTGTTGGAGACGAAGAACGAAGATACATATCGAATCACCTTGAAATTAGGTGTTGCTTCGATCGACAGAATCTCCCTTCCGAATTCGGAATAAGGCGGGTTATGCCGATGTCGTGGTTATTCCGATAGCGGGGGCTGGATGACTGCCACTGCTGGGGTGTGGCGGGCGAAGTTCGGCATAACCAGAAGCCGGCAGGTTGAGTGATACTTCTATCTCCATTGTCCGGAGAGGAGCAGTGT
>NZ_JBKKAP010000045.1:0-29359 GCF_046714615.1 Paeniglutamicibacter sp. | reverse complement strand
GCGCGGTGCCCCGAAATGTTAACACCACTTTTTCCCTCCACCACTAACTGGGGCCGGTTTAATAATCACCGGGGACCACTTTCTTGCTCATCGGCCAACGTTGCCGAGCACGTGATTCGCCGCCGGGACTCAGCCGAACGACGTGATGACGCCGCGGGCCACCCCGCCGCCGGTGCGCAACAGGTCGAACCCCTCATTGATCTCGTCGAGCGAGAATTCCCGGGCAACCAGCGCGTCGAGGTCCAGCTGCCCCGCCAGGTATTGGGCCACGTAGCGCGGCACATCCCGGCGCGGGGCCGAGGATCCCATGTACAGACCGTGCAGCGACCGCTGCGGGGCAATGATGTCCGCCGTCGCGTCGACCTGCAGCGTGCTGCCCGGGCGGTGCAGTCCGATCAGGTAGGCGTCGCCGCCGGTGCGCGTCATCCGCAGCGCCTGGAGGCTGGTTGCCGGCAGGCCGATCATCTCGAATGCGTGGTCCACTCCCCCGCCGGTCAGTTCAAGGACCGCCGCAACGGGATCGCCGGCCGAGGCATTGATGATGTCGGTGGCCCCGAAGGAGCGGGCCAGCTCGAGCTTGTCCTCGGCGAGATCCACCGCAATGATCCGCCCCGCGCCGGCAATGCGCGCGGCGTTGATGGCGTTGAGCCCCACACCGCCGGCGCCGATCACCACGACGCTCTGCCCCGGTTCCAGCTTGGCGCAGTTGAAGACGGCGCCGGCGCCGGTCAACGTGGAACAGGCCATGACCGCGGCCTGGGCAAAAGGGATTGATTCCGGGATCCGGACCACCTGGTTTTCGTGGACCAGGGCCAGCTCGGCGAATCCGCCAAGCCCGAAAATCTGGGTCACCGGCGACCCGTCCTGTTTCAGCCGCGGGGCCTCGGTGGGCTGCCGCAGGGTGTGCGACCTGTTGGGGCACCGATGCCCGGCCCCGGAGAGGCAGTCGGCGCAGCGCCCGCAATACTGGATCAGCGTGGCCACCACGTGGTCGCCCACTGCAATGCCGGAGACCCTGTCGCCGATCTCGCGCACCACCCCGGCAATCTCATGGCCCAGCACTGCGGGGGCCGGAATACCCATGTCGGTGGAGGCCAGGTGCAGGTCCGAGTGGCAGAGCCCGGCGGCCCGGACTTCGATGAGCACCTCGGCCCCGTGCGGGGCGGAGACTTCGATGTCCTCGATGGCGAAGGTTCCGTCGAAGTCGCGGACCACGGCTGCGCGAGCGAAATATCCGGCCACGGCCTAGTCCTTGCGCAGGCGGTGCAGGATCCGGGCGCGCGCCTCGGCGAAGCGCGGGTCGGCCTTGGTGTCGACCTGGTCGCGTACGTCCCCGAAGCCCGTCACGATCTCATCGACAACCGTTGCCGGTTTTTCGGCAATGACAACGACCTTGTCGGCAAGGTAAAGCGCCTCGTCGATATCGTGGGTCACCAGCAGGATCGTCACGCCCAGGTCCTGCTTGAGCTTGATGACCAGGTCCTCCAGATCAAAGCGGGTCTGCGCATCGACGGAGGCGAAGGGCTCGTCCATCAGCAGCACCTTGGCGTTGTACGCCAGGGCGCGGGCAATCGCCACGCGTTGCTGCATGCCGCCGGACATTTCCCACGGGTACTTGTCTCCCTGGCCCGCGAGGCCGACGGCAGCAAGGTTCTCGTCGGCGACGCGCATCCGGTCGACCTTGTTCACGCCCCTGCCCTGCAGCGGGAAAGCCACGTTGTCGCGCGTGGTCATCCAGGGCATCAGCGAACGGCTGTAATCCTGGAACACCACGGCAAGGTCAGGGTGCGGGCCGGTGATCATGGTGCCACCGACCTCAATGGTGCCGGCCTTGGGACGCAACAGCCCCGAGAGGCAGCGCAGCAGCGTGGTCTTGCCGACGCCGGAGGGGCCGACGATGGAAATGAACTCGCCGGTGTTCACATCGAGGTTGAGGTCCTCGATGATCTTGTTTTCCGCGGCTCCCGAGCCATAGCTCATGGACATGCCGCGGACCTTCATCAACTTGGTGTCCTGGCCGTGTTGGACGTTGGCCTGTACCTGGGCTGTCATGGCGTCTCCTTGGTCTGTGTGTAATACGAGTGTGGGCATTGACCGGGTCACTGGGATCCGGAGGCGTGGTACCAGCGCAGCACGCGACGTTCAACCAGGATGAAAAGCATCGAGATGATGTAGCCGATTACGCCGACAAGCAGGGCTCCGGCCCAGGTTTCGGGGACCTGGAAGGTTGCGGAGGAATTAAGGATGTAGAAGCCCAACCCCTCGATCGAGGCAAACATTTCGGAAACCACCATCACGGTGATGCCGATGGGCATCGCCACGCGGATGCCCGCCACGATCTGCGGCAACGCCGAGGGAAGGACCACCCGACGGAAGTGCAGCATCGGAGGGATGCGGTAGACCTTGGAGAACTTGCGGATGGTGGGCTCCACGCCAAGCACGCCGTCGATGGTGTTCAGCAGGATCGGCCACATGCAGGCGAAGGCGATGGTTCCCATCTTGGGCCCCTGCCCCATGCCGAACACGCCGATGATCATCGGCACCAGCGCTGCCTGCGGCACCGAGCGGAAGAAGTTGATGATCGGATCCACGATCCGCCGCAGCCATCCGACCTCACCCAGCAACAGGCCGATACCAATGCCCAGCACCGCCGCAATGAACAGGCCGACAAAAAGATTGGTCAGCGAATAGATCGCCCCTGCGAGGATCACCCCGTTGCCCAGGTCCCGGACCAGCACTGTCAGGATTTGTTCCAGGGACGGGATGAAGAAGTTGGTACTGTCGGCCGAGAGCACCCACCACAAAACCATCAGGACCACGATCAACCAGGTGGCCTGCAGGATCTTCTTGCCCGGTGCGCCGGCGGTGCGCACCTTTCGCTTGGCGCGCGGTTCGACGGCGTTCAAGGTCGCGTTAGTCATTTTCTTGCCTCTTCCAAATCAGTAGGCGATTCTCGCAGCGCTGGAGGATCGCGGCCAGTGCCCAGCCGACAAGTCCGGTGAAGAACAGATAGGCGAATGCCAGGTCCCAGCGCTGGGCCTGCTGCATCAGCGTGATCTGGCGTCCAACGCCGGGAGCCTGGCTGATGACCTCGACGCCGACGGCAACCAACAGCGAAATCGAGGCGGAAATCCGCACGCCCGTTGCAATGAACGGCAGTGCCGAAGGCAGCAGCACCCTGCGGAAGCGGAGCATCGGCGGGATGCGGTAGACGGCTACGGTATCGGCAACCGCCGCCACCTGGCGGCGGGCGCCGTAGATGGTCTGGACCATGACCGGCCACAGGCAGCTCAGCGACACGATGACGATTTCCATACGGATGTTGGAGCCCAGCAGCATGATGACCACCGGCATCAGGGCCAGCACCGGGAAGGAGCGGCCGAAGTCGATCAGGATGCTGGTCGACCGATCAAGGAAACCAATGGATCCAATGAGCAGACCGAATAGGACGCCGATGACGGAGGCTATCGCCCAGCCGGCCAATGCCGCGGTCAACGTCCTGCCCAGCGAGGCCCAGAAGGCCGGGCTGATGAAGGCCTCCCCGATGGCCTCCAGGATCTGGCCGACTCCGGGGAGCATCGAGGGCATGGTTCCGCTGGCGATGACAAGCCACCAGACGCCGAGCAGGATCGCGATCGCCGCAAGCCGCTGGACCAGCAGCTTGCCCGGCATGGTCAGGGTCTCTTTCATGGTCTACCTCAGATTGGTGGTGGGACGGCGGGTCGCCGGCGTTCCGGGGTGCCCGGAACGCCGGCTGCTGGTTCGGTGGCTACTTGGCGTCGGCCGAAGCGCGGCGCGGGGCCTCGGACCACAGCACGCTGTCAACCGCAATGGACTTTTCCAGCAGACCGAAGTGCACCATCGCATCGATGCCGGCCTGGGCCTCGGCCACGTTGAAGGTCACGTCGGCGGGGACGAAGGCCTTCGGGGCCTTGGCGACGTCGATTTGGTTGACGGTGGCGTTGACGTTCTGCACCGCTGGCAGATTGGCAGGGTCGGAATAGAAGGCCACGGCCTCGGTCATCGCCGCGGTGAACTTCTTGGAGGCTTCCGATCCCTCGCCGGCCAGCCAATCCTTCTTGGCGGTCCAGACGGTCACCGGCATGTTGCCCTGGTACTCGCGCACCGGGTTGGAGATCGACACGAAGCCTGCATCGACCATCTGGTGGTAGAAGGAGTCTGCCGGGACCACTGCGTCCACGGTGCCCTGCTCGAGGGCTGCCTGCATGCCGGCGTACGGGATGGCGACTTCCTTCACGGAATTCACGTCGATGCCTGCACCTTCCAGCGCCTGCAGCACGGGAATGTCGCCGCCGGACTTCACTCCGACGACACCGATGGTCTTGCCTTCAAGCTGCTCAAGGGCGGTGATGCCAGAGTCCTTGTCAACCAGCACGCCGGAGTTCTCGGCCTTGTCATCGACCAGGCCGTTGCCGCCGATGACACTGACCGGCACTCCCTTGGCCGCCGAGGTCGCCACGTTGATCCATGAACCGATGGCGATGTCCACGTCGCCGGAGACGACCTGGGCAAGCAAAGCGGCCGGGTCCGCGCCGCTGACGATCTCGACGTCGAGTCCGTGCTTCTTGAACATGCCCTGTTCCTCGGCGAGGTAGGCGGTTTCGAACTGGATCGGTGCCACGGCTACGCGAAGCGACGTCTCTCCGGCCGCACCGGTGGCGCCTGCCGCGGTGTCGCTGTCGCTTCCGCCGCAGGCGGTGAGCCCTGCCAGGGCAAGGGTTGCCACGGCAAGGCCGGATGCGGCCCTGGCCAGAAATGTGTGTCGAGTGTTGCCCACGGTATGTCTCCTCAGCGAGATTCTTGGCCCTGCGGCCAGCGAGTTGTACGTGCCCCGTCGTTCGGTGGGGCAGTGGGAAGGAGTCCCACGACGACGAAATTTAGAATGCATTCCGTTAGAGACAATATATCTTTAGTATGATTATGTGGCAAGCTTCACACGGGAGGCAATTTTCCCGACCTCACCAACACCCGGACCCGACGACGCGAGGAACCCCTGATGACCACCACCGACACCAGCACACACGACCTGGCCAGTGAGTTGCGCGCCCGGCTTCTCGCCGAGACCCTGCCGCTTATCATTGGCGGGGAATGCGTCCAGGGGCGGGGAGAGCCCCTGGAAGTGACCGACCCTTCCACCGGAGGGCATCTGGCCATGACCGCCTCGGCCTCCGCCGCGGACGTCGATGAGGCCGTGGGTGCCGCCCGCGCGGCCTTCGAGTCGGGGCCCTGGGCCGACCTGTCGCCAAGCCGGCGCCAACGCCTGCTACACCGCTTCGCGGACGCGCTGGAAGAGAACCTCGACGAACTAGCGACCCTCGAGTCGCTGAACTGCGGCAAGCCCTACGCGGTGGCCCGCAACTTTGAACTGCCCACGGGCATCGACATCCTGCGCTACCACGCGGGCTGGGCAACCAAGCTCAACGGCGAGACCCGAGACGTCTCATTGCCGGGCGAATGGCATGCCTATACATTGCGCCAGCCGCTTGGCGTTGCAGGCCTGATCGTGCCGTGGAACGTGCCTTTTACCATCGCCCTTTCAAAGATCGCCCCGGCGCTGGCCGCCGGCTGCACCGTGGTGCTCAAGCCCGCCGAACTGACCCCGCTCACAGCGGTAAGGGTCGCGCAGATCGCCCTGGAGGCAGGCATCCCGGCGGGCGTGCTCAACGTGGTCCAGGGACTGGGTCCGGTAGCGGGACAGGCCTTGGCTGACCACCCGGATGTGGACAAGGTGTCCTTCACCGGGTCGACCGCGGTGGGGAAGCGACTTCTCGCCTCCGCCGCGGGAAACCTCAAACGCCTAAGCCTGGAACTAGGCGGTAAGTCCCCTGTGGTCATCTACCCCGACGCAGATCTGTCCAAGGCAATCCCGGGCGCCGCCATGAGCATCTTCGCCAATTCGGGGCAGGTCTGTGCGGCCGGCTCCCGGCTGTATGTGCACGAGGACGTTGCCGAAGAAGTAATTGCCGGCATTGCACGGTTCGCCGAGTCGCTGACCGTCGGTTCCGGTCTGGATCCGGCCACCCAGCTTGGTCCATTGATCTCCGAGCAGCAGCGTGAGCGCGTCATTGGCTACATTGCCGCCGGCATCGCCGCCGGCGCCGAGTTGGTCACCGGCGGCATCGTGGCGGAGGGAGCCGGCTTCTTCGTCGCACCGACAGTGCTGCGCAATGTGGATGCCGACATGTCGATCGTGCGCGAGGAAATCTTCGGCCCGGTGCTCTCGGTGAGCACCTTCGGCGACGAAGACTCGCTGGCCGAGGTGCTACGCCGCGCCAACGATAGCGACTACGGCCTGAACTCGATCATTTTCACCCAGGACATCTCCCGCGCGCTGCTCTTTGCCAAGCGCATTCAGGCCGGCAATGTCCGGGTCAACACCGGTTCCGGAATGGACGCCAACATGCCTTTCGGGGGCTTCAAGCAATCGGGCTGGGGCCACGAGAACGGCCGCGAGGGCATCGAGGCCTACACCTCGATCAAGTCGGTCACCGTCAAGCTGGACTAGCCCCCGCACCCACGCACAACGGCCATCCGGGTTCGCCTCGCTTCGAGGCGAACCCGGATAGCCTCATTTTAATGCAGGACATGTCGGTTGCGATCCTTGCACCGCGAGGCAGAACCAGGCAATGTCCTCCCCTGCCTTGCCACGCGTTGTTCCAGTGCCGGAATGGGTGGCAAAACGTCCCCGCAGGCACCGCTCGTGCATATCGGTTCCCGCATTTCGAGGCGGGCGGGATGCTTCGCTTCGTCCCGAAAGGCCCACAGCACAGCAGTTTGCCCCGGCACCCACCCGATGATTCGGACGGACGCCGGGGCATTAGTGCCTGGGCGCTAGGCGCCGACCATTGCCGGCAGTCCCGTGGCCTTGGCCGAGAGCGAGGCGAGCAGTATCGCGCGTTGGCCGAGGGGTGCGATGCCGGCGACGTAGCGGTCGGGCCGAACGAGCAGGATCATGCCTTGGGCTTCGCTGAAGATGCCGGAGACGTCCGTCGCGATGGGGCTGGACCCCCTGCCGTCTTCGATGGTGAGCCGGGCGCCCGGGCCGACTTCGATCAGGCTCCACCCGTTGGAAAGCATGTCATCGAGCGGGACGTGGTTGTGGTCGGCGTCCAGCACCAGGGGTTGGGGCAGGGAACGTCCGATGAGCATGGCGGCCTTGGCAGGGACATCGGGTGCGGGAGCGGCCACGGTGCCTGTGGTGTAGTGGGGTTGCTTGAGAAATTTCATCCGGGTGAGCCAGTCGTTGAGTGGGGGGATGGCGCGCGTGCCCAGGACAACGGCGTCGCGGATGCGGGTGATGACGGGGTTGGTGTTCATCACGACCCAGCCGATGCGTTTGGAGAGCTTGACCATCTGGGCGGCGTGGGGTCGACGTTCGGCGGCGTAGTCCTCGATGAGCGCGTCGGTGCCCTCGCCCGCGATGTGGGCAGCCACGCGCCAGGCGGCGGATGCGGCATCGCGGATGCCGGCGTTGAGCCCTTGGCCGGCGAAGGGCGGCATCAGATGTGCGGCGTCTCCGGCCAGCAAGACCCGCCCGACACGATATTTTTCGGCGATGCGCTGGTGGGCGGTGTAGACGGTGGCGCGGCGCACCGTGACCCGTGAGACGTCTTGGTAAGGGGCAACGAGCGTCGCGATGGAGGCCGGCGTAGTCATCTCGTGCTCATCCTCGCCCTCAAAGAGCATGAATTCGTAGCGGCACCGGCCATGCACGCCGGGCACGACGACGGTGGGTCGGGTGCCGTTGCAGTGGAAGGACGCGAAGGGTTCGGGGTCACCGGGAACATCGAGCAGGTCGACGACGATCCACTTTTCCACCTGGGTGGACCCGCTGAGCCCGATGCCCAATTCGCGTCGGGCGAAGCTTCGCCCCCCGTCGCAGGCGATGACCCATGAGGCGTTGATGACCAGCCCGGTTTCCGGGGCGTCGGCGGCCGGAGCATGGTCGGTTCCGGTGTCTCCGGCAAGTACGCCGGAGACACCGCGGTTCCGTTCGCCGCGACGCACCGCGGTCACCGTGACACCTTCGGGGTGTTGGGCGATCGAGGTGGCCTCGGTGTTGAAGTGCAGCTCGATTCCGGCGCGTTCGGAGGCTGCCTCGAAGAGGAGGCCTTCCATGACGGGCTGATCAAACTGGGATTTGCCGGGCTGACCCAGTCGCGGGTTGCCGGGGCGCACTTCGGCAAGGACACGTCCGCCGCGCCCGTAATACCGGGCTCCGGTGTCCATAAGCATTTCCGGGGCAAGGCGAGGCATGAGGCCGATTTGCTGCATCACTCGCAGGGTCTCGTCGGTGGCACTAATGGCCCGCGGCTCGTCTCCGGACCCCCAGTGCTTCTCGATCAACGCTACGCGCAACCCTTGGTCGGCCAAGAGGTTCGCCGCGGTCAGACCCGTGGGTCCTGCCCCGATGACCAATGCGTCGACATCGATGCTCTCTGCCATGCTGTGCTCCTTTGACCGGGTTTTCCCGGTGCCTAGTTGGCTTCGTCGACGACCGTGTTGCGCAGGGTGCCAAGACCGGTGATTTCGACCTCGACCACGTCACCGGCGTTGAGCAGGCCACCCTCGCCCCAGAAGAGGCCCACGCCACCGGGGGTGCCGGTGACGATGACGTCGCCCGGGTTCAACTTGGTGAAGCCGGTGACATACGCCATCAGCTGCGGGATGGTGAAGTACAGGTCCGCGACCGAGGCCTTTTGGCGGGTCTCGCCGTTGACGCGGGTTTCCAGGGTGAGGTTGTTGACATCGCCCAGGTCGGCCGCCGGTACCAGGTACGGGCCGAAGCCGCCGGTGGTCGGGAAGTTCTTGCCCGGGATCCACTGGCTGGCTGCCTTCTGCCAGTCGCGCACGGAGAAGTCGTTGTAGCAGGCGTAGCCCGCAATATGGTCCCAGGAGTCTTCCTCCGAGACGTGCCAGGCTTCCTTGCCAATGACCAGGGCCATTTCGCCCTCATAGTCGAACTTGGTGGTGCTGGTGGGCTTGACCGCGTCGACGAGGTGGCCCATCTGGGTGTCCGCGAAGCGCGTGAACACTGTCGGGGCGGTCTGCCCGGTCTTGCCCGATTCCTCCTGGTGGGCGCGGTAGTTCACGCCGATGCAGATGATCTTGCCGGGGTTGGTCAGCGAAGGCAGGAAGGTGACCTCGGATTCGGGACGTGTGGGTGCCCCGGAGACGTCAAGGTCGGTGCCGAAGATGCCCGTTTCAATCGACTCGCGAATCGTTGCGGCAAGGTTCAGGCCGGTGGGGCCCAGATCGTAAGTGGTCTCGTCGATGACCAGACCCCAGGTCTCGGAACCGTCGGTGGCAAGGAAGGATGCATATTGCATGAATTTCGGCCTTTCAGCTCAGTGTTGTTTCAAGGTTTTTTGGGGAGGCCGTGTGCCAGTTGCGTGGACGTCGATCCTCCGTGTGCTTAGCGGAAAGTCTTCAACTCGGTGACCGAGGGGATCCCGAACGTGCGGAAATCGTCGGTGCGGCGGTTGGACCACATGTTCCACCAGTTCTCGTCCTCTGCCCAGATCACCGGTTCGCGCTCGTCGTCGTAGATCTGCTCGAGGTCGGTGTAAAGCTCGACCACCGCGCCGGAGGTCTCCACGTAGTAGGCAGCGATATTGTGGCCGGCGCCGTGGCGGACCGGACCCCAGATCAATTCGCGGCCGGCGCGCCCCAGACGGTCGCCCAACTTGGCCAGATCGGCGATGGACTGGACCTGCCAGGCGTGGTGGTGGAAGGTTCCGCGGCCGCCAATCAGCGCAATGCCGTGGTGGTCGGCATTGCAACGCATGAAGTAGGCATAGTCGTCGCCAATGACATCGGACAGGCGGAAGTCGAATATCCGGCGCAGGAACTCCATCATGCCGCGGGGGTCACGCGGGTGGAAGTTGATGTGTCCGTAGCGGTCCGGGCCGAAGCCCTGCAGTCCCGGATCGCTGGCCTGCATTCCGGTGTAGATCTCGAAGATCCAGCCTTCCGGTCCGATGAAGCTGAATCCGTCCTGCACGCCGGCACTGACGGCCGTGTGCGAAACAAACGTGAGGTTCTCATTCTCGACGCGGCGGCGAATTTCACGAAGTGCGTCGCCGTTGCGTGCGATCAGGCCAATGGACTGGATGCCGTTGACTTCCGACTCGACATACACCAGCTCGTGGTGAACGGCGTTGGCCGCCAGGTAGACCTCGTTCTCGGTGCGTTCGGTGACGCGCAGCCCGAGCAGTTGCGTGGCATCGAAAATCGACCCCTCGATGTCATTGGTCTGAATGGACACATGGCCCATCTCTCTTATCAATCCCCAGGCCATGGCCCACCTCTCCGTGATGCTTGTTTAGAAAACATTATCACGTGAAGAATAGATTATCTAGCAATAAATACATCAAAGAGTAGGAGTGGTCGCCCCTAAAACCCTCCTTCCTCACGATTGCATAGCAGCCGTGACATGCATTGACGTATAAGCCTTCCCCCGCCCCGAACGCGCGCCTGTTGTACTGTGATTGGGAGTTGTCCGACTGCGCCTTACCGATTGCGAGATCCCGTGTCCAAGAAGAAGAACCCCTCGGCCTCCCGCAAGGCCAAGCAGGGACACCCCGCGCGGTCGGCGGCGACGGGACAGATCGTCAGCATTGACGAATTCCGCGCGCGCAGCACCGGGAACGATGTCTCGGCACAATTCATGAAGTGGGTTCGCGCGAACACGTCGTTGGCGGCCATTGGCGATCCGTTGCCGATTCTCCATGGATTCCTTGAGCACTACCTGCGACTTGGCGGAGGCTCCGACACCACGGTCTTGCTACCCTCCCCCACGGCAGCCACCCTGGCCTGGTACCTCACCGAAGCCCCGGACAACGATCTCGAATTCGTCCTACACGTGGTCATGGGCTACCTGCTGTTCCTGGACGACTCGGGCCTTTGGAGTGGCAGTGATGCCCAGTTCGAGGAAGCCCAGGCAGCAATTCTGGAAATTATTGACGAGCAATCCGACAAGGCATTCGACGACAGGGTCTTCGAGGTTCCGGCGCTGACCCGCGAACAAACCCGCGACGGCCTGCTCGCCCTGCCCTTGTCGGGGCGCATCCAATCATTCATGGATTGGTTCGGTGAAAAACGCGACGTCACCTCAAAGGGCGTTTTGACGCGCAAGGATATCCAGGGTGCCGCAGCGGCCCTGGGCGTCGCGGCAGTCGGTGTGAACACGGATCCGACGATGTTCGCCACCCATGAGGGCGAACCACTGCGGGTGACCACGGCCCAGGACGTCCCACGCCTGGTCCTGTACTGGGAAGCACTGGTGCAAATCGGCATCATCGAGCTGGGCGCGCGCCGGGCAACGATGCACCACCCGTTGGCTGCAACCACCGGACGCGATCGCGAAGAATTACTGATGCACATAATCCGCGATGTCGCATTGTGCCTTTATCTTCGGTTCACGGCCGTCGATGGAGATCACGATACCCACAAGGTCGTCAAGGAAGACCTGTCGAACGACGACATAGAAGGCATCATCATGACGTCGATGCTCCTGGATGCCGGGATCGAGGACGGGTACTCTGTGGAGCACCTGGAAACCGCCCTTGACACAACAGCCGGCGACGACCAGCTCGACCTGCTGATCGCGCAAATGACTTTGGATTTGTTGTGCACCGAGGGCCTGGTGCTCCGCGATACGCACTATCGGATTCCGCCAGTGCTCAAGAAAATGATTGCCTTTGCGATCGCCGAGCCGGCCGGGCTTGATGTGGTCCATGCGGACCCCCTGGACGCGGACGATCCCAGCTACCTGGGCGCCGGCGACTGATTCATCCTGTGCGCGGCCGGGGCACCGGGAACGGCCCATCGCGCTTCGCGCGTGTTACCGCAATGAAATCGCGGCAGCGTGAGCAGTAGAGCGAATCGCTAGTTTTCGCCCTCGGGCGCAACCGCGGTTACCAGCTCCTGAAGTTCGGGGACCCGGGCAGCGGATTCCAGCGCCGAGTGGAGCACCGCGTCGTGCGTCGGGTGGGCCTCGGCCCACAATTGCTCCCCCGCCGGCGTGAGCTCGGTGTAGATTCCGCGGCGGTCGTCCTGGCACAGGATGCGGGTGAGCAATGCCCGATCTTCGAGCCGGGTCACCAGCCGGGTGGTGGCACTGCTGGACAGCGCCGCGGCACGGGCAAGCTGCGCCATGCGCATGTGCCAACCGTCCTGCCGGCTCAGGGCATCGAGCACGGTGAACTCCACAACGGACAGCCCGTGCTCGGCCTGCAGCGCGCGCTCCAGCTCCCCCTCGATGAGGTTATGCAGTGCGGCGAGCGTGCGCCAGCCCTGCGCGCGGATCTGTACGGCGTCGTCCTTGATCCCCATGGGTGAATCTCCTCGCGTGTTCGTCCGCTCAGCATATCACCTTGCGCCGATATAACGCGTGTGCAATCATTGCGTTAGCAGTTAGTTGCAGACGCAACGATTGATGCGGGGAAACCCTCCGCATCTCATCCCGGCCCTCATACACCGAAGGTTCTTCATGCCCGTAGCTCTCTACGCCCTCGCCCTGGGCGGCTTTGGAATCGGTTTGACCGAATTCGTCATCATGGGCCTCCTGCCCGAGGTTGCAGCGGATTTCGGGGTCACCGAAACCGTCGCCGGCTACCTCATTTCCGGCTACGCCCTCGCCGTGGCCATCGGCGCCATCATCTTCACCGCGGTACTCAGCCGGCTGGACCGCAAGAAATCGCTGCTCTTCCTGATGCTGCTCTTCATCATCGGCAACCTGCTCAGCGCCACTGGCCCGACCTATGAAATCGTCATGGTCAGCCGCATTATTGCGGCCCTGTGCCACGGTGCCTTCTTCGGCATCGGATCCGTCGTTGCCGCCGACTTGGTGGCAGCCAACAAGCGTGCCGGCGCCATTTCATTCATGTTTGCCGGGCTGACCATCGCCAACGTCCTGGGCGTGCCCTTCGGCACCCTACTGGGCCAGGCCGCGGGATGGCGCTCGACGTTCTGGGCCATCACCGTCATCGGCGTCATTGCCTTCATCGGCATCATGGTCCTGGTCCCGGGCAACCTGGCCCGCTCGGGCAACAAGGGAATCTTCGGTGAGTTCAACATCTTCCGCAGCCCGCAGGTCTGGCTGTCGATGTTCGTGACCATCCTGGGCTACGGCGGCATGTTCGGCGCCTTCACCTACATTGCCTTCACCCTCACCGGCGTCAGCGGCTTTGCCGCCAGCTCCGTCCCGTGGCTGCTGGTGCTCTTCGGCGTCGGCCTTTTCGTGGGCAACGTCCTCGGGGGCCGCGCCGCGGACCGCAACCTGGCCGCCACGCTGATCACGGTGCTCGCTGCCCTCGTCATCGTCCTGGTCGCCTTCGCCCTGACCGCAGGGAACCAAACGGCCACCATCGTCGCCCTGCTGCTCATGGGCGGCGTCGGTTTCGCCACCGTCCCGGGCCTGCAAATGCGCATCATGAACCACGCAGCCCACGCCCCCACGCTCGCCTCGGGCGCCAACATCGCCGCCTTCAACGTGGGCAACGCGCTGGGTGCATGGGTCGGCGGACTGACCATCGCGGCGGGCCTTGGCTACACCTCCCCGCTGTGGGCAGGAGCCGTCATCACCGTTGCCGGACTCGCGGTCATGCTCATCGCCACCCGCGTCCGCGGTGGCGAATACGCCAAGAAAAGGCTTGCCGAACGCGTTTCCGCAAGCGTCGGCTAAAACCCACTTCATTTTTCTTTCAACGCACAACCCAAGGACCACCACCATGAACACCGCAACAAACACCATCCCGAGCATCACCCTCAATGACGGAACCAGCATGCCGCAGCTGGGCTACGGAGTCTTCCAGGTCCCCGATGCCGAAACCACGGCCGCGGTGTCCACCGCGCTGGAAACCGGGTACCGCAGCATCGACACCGCAGCCATCTACGGCAACGAGTCGGGGGTGGGCAGGGCGCTGGCCGGATCGGGCCTGCCGCGCGAAAATCTCTTTGTCACCACCAAGCTCTGGCTGGCCGACCTGGGCCGGGAAACGACCCGCGACGGGCTGGCCGCAAGCCTGGACAAGCTGGGCCTGGACCACGTGGACCTGTACCTGATCCACTGGCCGGGCACCGACACCGACAAATACCTCGAATCCTGGCAGGTGCTGGAGGAACTGCGCGCCGAGGGGCTGACGCGGTCCATCGGAGTCTCCAACTTCCTGCCGGAACAGCTTGAACGCGTGATCGGGCTCGGCGGCACGGTGCCGGCTGTCAACCAGGTGGAGCTGCACCCGTTCATGCAGAACCGCGAGACCGCCGCGGTGAACCGCGCCCACGGCATCGCGACCGAGGCCTGGAGCCCGCTGGCCCAGGGCGCCGTGCTGGATG
Organism: Paeniglutamicibacter sp.; assembly: GCF_046714615.1. Lineage (NCBI taxonomy): Bacteria > Bacillati > Actinomycetota > Actinomycetes > Micrococcales > Micrococcaceae > Paeniglutamicibacter > Paeniglutamicibacter sp. The sequence goes on along the minus strand of NZ_JBKKAP010000045.1, from coordinate 14,998 downwards.
ACCCGGCGGTGCTGGCCGCCGCGCACGCCCACGGGGTGAGCGCGGCCCGGGTCATCCTGCGCTGGCACCTGCAGCAGGGCAACGTGGTGATCCCGAAGTCGGTCACGGCCTCGCGCATGGCCTCGAATCTGGATCTATTCGGCTTCGAGCTGGACACCGACAGCATCGCGGCACTCGATGCCCTGGATCGCGACGGGCGCACCGGCCCGTTCCCGGGCACCTTCAACGGCTGATTCCTTTCGCCTTCCGCCTCTTCCCGGCCCCCGCGGTCCGGGTCCGCCTTGGTGCGGTCCCGGAGCCCGGGGCGCCGGTGTTCCGTGCCATGTTGCGCTGGCGCTGGAAGCGAAACGCGCAATACTGAAGGCATGGAACTTGTTTTGCTTGTGATCCCCGGATGCCCGAATTCAGGCACCGCCAAGGAACTCTTTGACAGTGCCCTCGGGCTCGAAGGCATCACGGATGCGGTTGAGGTTCGCGAAATCACCACCCAGGACCAGGCCGAGAAGCTCGCCTTCCACGGATCGCCAAGCTTCAGCCTCGACGGCATAGACCTCTTTGCCTCCGCTGCTGCGCCGGCAGTGGCCTGCCGGGTATACCCCACGGTCTCGGGACTCGCCGGCCAGCCGGAGATAGACGACCTGCGCCGGGCCATCCGGGCTGTCCTCCCGGCACCTGCGCCCAACGCCCGCGCCTAGCCGACAGGCCGTCATGGACCAGGACCGGGAACACATCCTCGCGCAGTACGCCCGCGCCGAGCACCAATTGGGCGACTGGTTGGCGCATGCTTCCCCGTCCGACCTCGGCCGCTCCAGCACCGGCACCCGCTGGAACAACGAGGAGCTGCTCTTTCACATGGTCTTTGGCTACATGGTGGCACGCGCCCTGTTGCCGCTTCACCGGGTGCTTTCCCGGATGCCGGCCCCCGTATCAGCCGGATTCGTCGCCGTCTTGGACACTTCCACAGTCCCCTTTGATGCCGTCAATTACTGGGGCTCGAAGGCCGCGGCCCGCTTCTACAACCGGCATCGGATGGCCGCAAAGCTCCATCGGGTCCTGGCGGTGCTGGGCCGGAAGCTCGAGTCCGAGTCCCCTGCCTCGCTGGCCCGCGCCATGCCCTTCCCAACCCGCTGGGACCCGTTCTTCACCCGGGGCATGACCCTGACGCAGCTCTATGCCTACCCCACCGAACACTTCGACTTCCACGCCGGGCAGTTGGACCTGCCCCGCGGGCCGGAACCCGGATCTTCCTGAGGCCTCCGGGCACGAAAAAGCCACCCGCCGGCACGTTGGACTGCACGTCAGGCGGGTGGCTTGTGGGGTGGCCCCGCGGACCTAGGTGGAAGCCGGGTCTTCGGTGCCGGGTGCGAACTGCGCCAGGGAAATGGCCAGCGCCTCCTCGAGCTGTTCGGTTGTGGCCGTGCCCGATTCGCGCACCGCCTCGGCCCAGACCCGAACCGAACGCTCGGAAAAGGCCAGGGCCTCGGGGGAAAGCGCGGCCGCGGCCGGGTCGTCGGCCACGATTCCGTCCACGAACAGTCCCAGGGCCAGGAACATTCCGTCCCAACCCGGACCCACCCACAGTGCTCCGGCACCGCTTTGGGCCATGGCCAGCGGGACGGTGTGCTCCAGCTCCAGGGTCGTGGTGCCGGCCTCACCGGCGGCAAGGCGCAACTCGACGAGGCTGTCGTCGCCGCCGAAGGTGACCCTCAGGCGGGTGGGCGGTGCGCATTCCAGGATCCGGCCCCCGGCATTTCCCTCCAGCTGGAAGTTGCCGTCCTCATGGAACTGCCCGCTGATCGGAAGGAACCAGCGCGGGATCCGCTCCGGGTTGGTCAGGGCGTCCCAGAGGTCCGCGGGATCGGATTTGTAGGTGCGGCGTGCCAGGACCGAGACGGTTTCGCTTCCGTCTTCTTCCGTCCGCTGGGAGACCGTCCGGTCGATGGCACCGATCTGGGTTGCAATGTCGATCATTGTTGCTCCTCGGGTGGGTTCTGTGGGTCCTCGGTGGGCGAAGCGGCGAGGCGCCGCTGTCGTTTTCCGCGCGCAATTTCGGTTTCCAGGGCATCCAGCGGCTGATCCCAGAAGTGCCTGAAGTCCTCGAGCCAGGTGTCGATCTCGCGCAGCGGTTCGGAGGCAACGGCGTAGAGCCTGCGGGTTCCCGCGGCCCTGACCGAGGTGAATCCACTCTCCCGCAACACCTTCAGGTGCTGCGAGACCGCGGGTTGGGAGATCCCGAACTCGTCCCGGATGCGTCCGGCAATGGCCCCGGAGCTTTGCTCTCCGTCGGCCAGCAGCTGGAGGATACGGCGCCGGGTCGGGTCGCCCAAGACTTCAAATGCATGCACGGTCCCATACTACAACTTCCACTTATATAAGCAATAGCTTAATCAGAGTCGTTGGAAACCCACCTTGCCGGGCACGGAAAAGCCACCCGCCGGCGCGTTGGGACGCGCGCAGGAGGGTGGCTTTTGGTGCGGTTTGCGCTCCGCGGGACTATGCGTCGACGAGTTCCTTCTTGTCGTCGTCCGTGTCCTTGGTGCCCGGTGCCTGCGTGTCCGGGTTCTTGCCGGTCCAGGCGTGGCCCTGTTCGTTGTCCAGGTGCGTGGTCTTCTTGTTCTTCAGCGCGAAAATGTAGACCAGCAGCGAGATCGCGATGGCCACGGTGACGTAGGTGAAGAACAGGTCAACGCGCTCGGCCTTCTGCAGGGCCGCGCCGATCAGCGGGACGGTTCCGCCGAAGAGCGAGTTCGCGATCGCATAGCCCAGGCCCACGCCGAGGGCACGGATCGAGGCAGGGAACAGCTCGGCCTTAACCAGCGCGTTGATCGAGGTGTAGCCACCAACGATGACCAGCCCGCCCATCATCAGCAGGAAGGCAAAGACCGGGTTCTGGGTCTTGGACAGCATCGAGAGCAGCGGCCAGGTGAACAGCACACCGGTGATGCCGAACCAGAGCAGCAGCGGCTTGCGTCCGACCTTGTCGGAAATGATGCCGTACACCGGCTGCAGCAGCATGAAGATGAACAGTGCCCAGAAGTTGATGACCGAGGTCTGGGTCTTTTCGATGCCCGAGGTGTCGTTCATGAACTTCAGGATGAAGTTTGTGTAGGTGTAGAAGGCCACGGTGCCACCCAGGGTGATGCCGATGCAGACCAGCAGCGGCCTCCAGTACTGGGTGAACAGCAGCTTCATGGTGCCCGGCTGGGCCTCGCCGGCAACGCCCGGCTTGTTGGCCGCTGCAACCTGCTCGGCGGAGACGGTTTCCTCCATGGTGCGGCGCAGCCACAACACGACGAGGGCCGCGACGCCGCCGATGGCGAACGGAATGCGCCAGCCCCACGCGGTGAGCGTCTCGTGGCTCATGGTGTTCTGCAGGATGACCAACACCAGCAGGGCCATCATCTGCCCGCCGATCAGGGTCACGTACTGGAAGGAAGAGAAGAACCCGCGGCGCTTGGAGGTCGCTGCCTCGGACATGTAGGTGGCACTGGTGCCGTATTCCCCGCCCACGGAGAAGCCCTGCACCAGGCGCACGAAGACCAGCAGGACCATGGCCCACATGCCGATGGCTTGCTGGGTCGGCAGCAGCGCAATGGCGAAGGAACCGGCGCTCATCATGGTCACCGACAGCGTCAGCGCCGCCTTGCGTCCGTGGCGGTCGGCGTAGCGGCCGAAGAACCAGGCACCCACCGGGCGCATCAGGAACGAGGTCGCGAACACGGCCATGGCCTCGAGGCCGGCCTGTAGTTCGTTGGTCGAGTTGAAGAAGTGCGATTGGAAGTACGCGGCAAACACCGTGTACACGTAGAGGTCAAACCACTCCACGAGGTTTCCTGCCGAGCCCTTGAGGATGTTGCTGACGGCCCGACGCGTTGCGGCTGCCTCAATCGGGTCCTTGACGCGGGCACCGGGTCGCGGTGCCTTCTTCATGTTGTCCACGGCAGCTTCGCCCATGGGGTTGTTCCTCCTCCTACGTTGGCGGCCCACAATCAACCGGGGCCTCAACCAAGGTAATCGTGAGACACGTTACAACCAACGTGGGAGGCCATTCCTAACACTTCCTTAGGAGTCCGCTTGGGGTTCCGGCGCGGCCAAGACCAGGAACCGGGCGGGGCGGGAAACTCGAAGAAATGGTACTCTCCAAGACGGGCGCAAGATGCATTTGCCCCCGTGAGCCACGACTTTTTGACGACACAATCCACGAAACAAGGGACGCTTCCATGGACGTACTCATCGTAGAGGATGACGACTCCATGGCCGCGGCGCTCACCGCCGCGGTGAAGTCCACCGGACACGGCGCAACCCGGGTCTCCCGCGGCACCGACGCACTGCTTAGGCACCGCGACTTCGACGTGATCCTGCTGGATCTGGGTCTACCCGACATGGACGGGCTCGAGGTGCTGCGCAAGCTGCGCCAAGTCACCTTGTCCCCCATCCTGATCCTCACCGCCCGAGACGACGAACGCTCCGTCGTGCTCGGCCTGCGCTCGGGCGCGGACGACTACCTGATCAAGCCGGTCAAGCTGGTGGAACTGCTCGCCCGCATCGAGGCCGTCACCCGGCGCACCATGCTCTCCGGCGGACGCAAGAACACTCACATCCGCATCGGGGAACTGGCCATCGACCTCGACCGCCGCGTTGCCGAGGTCGCCGGAACCGAGCTGTCCCTGACTCCCACCGAATTCGACCTGCTGGCCCTGCTGGCCCGCAATGCAGGCTCGGTAGTGACCCGCGAACAGATCCTGGACTCCCTGTGGGGAGATGCCTTTCTGGCCTCCTCCCGCTCCCTGGATGTGCACCTGACCGGGTTGCGTTCCAAGCTGGCGCTGCCCGGCTTCATCGTCAACGTCCGCGGCGTCGGCTACCGGATCGAAGCCGACCCGCAGTGAAGCTCCGCGTCCTGGGTGTACTGAGCGTGCTGGTGCTGCTGCTGGTGCTTCTCGTGTCCAACGTGATCCTCTCCTCCGCCGGGCGCGAGGTGACCCAGCAGCTGCAGATCAACCGGGTGGCAGCGCTGAACCGGATCGCCCAGGTGGCCTACGACGCGGCGAGTGACGGGGACACCACGGTGCTGCAGCGGGACATGGACACCTACTCCGGGCTCTACGACGAGGGCCTGGTGGTGCGGATGCAGCAGGGCACACTGGTTTCCGGCGGGCTGGACCCCGAGCGGGCCGACGTGCGCAACGCACTGGCGCGGGCCTCGCTGAACCTGGCCGACACCGCGCTGGACCCCGTGATGCCCTTCGGTACGGGCCACGAGGTGATTTCCCGGTCCTTCGGCAGTGCCAGCCAGGTCCTGGGCGAGGCGGTCATGGAGGTCAACCTCGATGCCGCCCGCGACAAACTGCGCTACCGCTGGCTGGTCACCGGCATTGCCGCAATCGCGTTGGCCACGGTGTTGCTGCTGCTCGCGGGCCGGGTCACCGGCTGGGTGCTGCGCCCGGTCCAGAACCTGGGTGCGGCGGTGCGCGAATTCAAGGACACCGGCCACACACCCCCGCTGCCGGCGGCCGGTCCCCCGGAGCTGCGCGAACTCTCCCGCTCCTTCACCGACATGGCCACCACCCTGGGCGAACTCATCGCGTCCCAGCGCCAACTCATTGCCGACACCTCCCACCACCTGCGCAACCCCATCGGTGCGCTGCGCCTGCGCGTGGACCTGTTGCTGCTGGAGCTCAAGGATGAGAAGGAGTGCGACGCCGGGGCCGGGGTGCTGGCTGAACTCGAGCGGGTCGAGGAGATCCTGGATTCGGTGTTGAAGCTGGCCGTCGCCGAGCACCGCCTCATTGAGGATTCGGCCGGCACCTCCGCCGGGGCTGCCGACGGCCCGGACTCCGGCCGCGTCAACGCCTTCGTGGTGCTGGCCGAGGAAGTGGACCGCGCCAGGCCCGCAGCCCTGGCGGCCGGATCCGGCCTCGTCCTGGCCACGGCAACGGATCCCGGCGCGGAGCTTTCCTGCAATCGGGTCGAGCTGGCGCAGATGGTCGGCGAACTGCTGAACAATGCCGTCAAGTATGCCGGTGGCTCGGACATCACGGCCTCGGTGCGCCGGGAAGGTCCGCGCACGCTGATCGAGATCGCCGATGCGGGCCCGGGACTCGACGCCGCCCAGTTGGCGGCTGCCACCACCCGCTTCTGGCGCGCACCCGAGCATTCATCGATCCGCGGCACCGGCATGGGCATGACCATCGTGGACAAGCTGGCCACGGCCAACGGCGGGCGCCTGGTCCTGGAGCCCAACGAACCCCACGGCCTGCGCGCCCGGCTCGAATTCGACAAGGCACCCACCGTGCCCGAGCAAGGGGGAGCTTCATGAATGCGAACCCCGCACCCGGTTTCCACCTGTCGCGGCGCGGTGTGCTCCGCGCCGCGCTGGCCACTTCCCTGGCCGGCCTGCTGGCCCCGGTGGTTGCCTCGTGCGTCTCCGGTGCGCGCCGCGAAGCCATCGTCGTCGCCGGCGGGGAGCCCGGCGGCTTCTACCTGGAATTCGCCACCCTGTTGGCCGCCTCCCTGCAGCGGCACGAGGTGGCCACGCTGGCCACGGTGAATGCCACCGGCGGCAGCCTGGACAACCTCGCACAGCTGGTCTCCGGCGAGGCGACCCTGGCCGTCGCGCTGGCCGACGCCGCCTCGCTTCAGGGCGGGCCGCAAGGCAAGCACCCCGGGCAGATCGCGGCGCTTGGCAAGGTCTACCAGAACTACGTCCATGCAGTGGTGCGCAGGGACAGTTCCATCACTTCCCTGGAAGACCTCGCCGGGCGCACCGTGGCCGTGGGCATGCCGGGTTCGGGAACCTCCCTGATCACCCCGCGGCTCTTTGAGGTCGCCGGACTGGAATCCGCCCCCGCAGGAACCACTGCCGCGGGCCGGCGCGTCACCGTGAAGGCCCTGGGACTCAACGACGGGGTCGCAGCCCTGGCAGCCGGAGACGTGGACGCGCTCTTCTGGTCCGGCGGCGTACCCACCGCCGCCATCGCCCAGGCCCACACCAACACCGAGTTCGCGCTGCTGGACCTCTCGTCCCTGCTCCCCGGACTGCGCCAACGATATGGCGCCTTCTACGACAAGGTGCTGATCCCCGGCGACAGCTATGCGGGCATCGACGAGGTGTGGACAGTCGGGGTGGCCAACCTGCTGCTGTGCCGGATGGACCTGGATGCCGAGACGGTGCGGCGAACCGTGGACCTGCTGGTGGGAAACGCGGATGAGCTGATTCCGCGCTCGAGCGTCGGGGTGCAGTTCCTGAGTCCGAATTCCCTGATCAACACCGCCGACATCCCGCTGCACCCGGCCGCCGCCGCGGCCTACAGGGAACTCCACGGGTAGCACTGCGGGGCCAGCACCTTCCGTCGGGAAAGCGAAATCGCTCCGTGCAGGCTTGCCCTGGAAAGGGCAAACGTGCACGGAGCGATGACTCGGATGATCTTGAATCCCGCGTTGTGTCAGGGGATCAGAGCGTCATGTGTTCGAGCTGGCGCCCGTTGGTCTCGCGCACCATGCGCCAGACAAAGAGGAACGAGAGCAACGCGAACCCTGCGTAGATGCCATAGGCGAGCTGCAGGCCAAGGTCCGCGAGCGTCGGGAACGTCGTGCTGACCACGAAGTTTGCAATCCATTGGGCTGCAGCACCGAGCCCAAGGGCAAGCGCCCGAATGTTGTTGGGGAACATCTCGCCCAACAGCACCCACACCACCGGACCCCAGCTGGCACCGAAGCCAACGACGAACAGGTTCGCTGCCACCAGCGCAATCATGCCCCAGGCACCCGGAAGGCTGAGCTCCCCGTTGACGTTCACGGCTTGGGCGAAGGCCACGGCCATGGTTCCCAGAGACAGCGTCATCATCGCGGAGCCGATGAGCAGCAGCAGCTTGCGACCGATCAGGTCCACCAGCATGATCGCCACGATGGTTGCCACGATGTTGGTGACGGAGGTGATCACGGAGATCATGAACGAGTCGGATTCCTGGAATCCGACGGACTTCCACATCGTGGTCGAGTAGTAGAAGATCACGTTGATTCCCACGAGCTGCTGGAAGACCGAGAGCAGGATGCCGATCCAGACCAGTTTCTTGAACCCGAACTTGCCACCGAATAGATCGGCGAAGCGCTGGCGTCGTTCCAGGTTCACCGTTGACTTGATCTCGGCGATCTTCTCCTCCGTCGCGGCTCCTGCCGACATCCCGACCACGTCGATGAGCACCCGACGGGCACCTTCGTCGTCGTTCTTCTCCACGAGGTAGCGCGGAGACTCGGGCAACCGGGACGCCAAAATGCCATAAACCAGGGATGGAACCAGTCCGGAGAGGAACATCCATCGCCATGCTTCCAACCCCAGCCAGGCGCTCTGGGAGGCTCCCCCGGCCATCCAAGCGATCATGGCCGAGATGAGGAATGCCAGGAAGATGCCGATGACCAGCGAGAGCTGCTGCAAGGTGCCCAGTCGGCCGCGCTGCTTCGAGGGTGCGATTTCAGCGATGTAGGCCGGAGCGATCACCGAGGCAAAGCCCACGCCGATGCCACCGATAAAGCGCCACCAAATCAAGTCCCACACGCCAAAGGCGAATCCGCAGCCCAGTGCGCTAACGCTGAGCAAGACGCTGGCAATAAGCATCGTGCGGACTCGGCCAAAGCGTTGCGAACAAACCCCGGCAAACCAGGCACCCAGCGCCGCTCCCAACAGCGCGCAGGAAACGGTGAAGCCCAGCAGGCCAGAACTCAGTGAGAACTGCTCGCGCACCGCATCAACGGTTCCATTGATGATCGCGCTGTCATAGCCGAAGAGGAAGCCACCCAGCGCGGCAGTTGATGCCATGGCAACCAGCCGGGGCGTCACCCGTCCGTCACTCTGAATCGGAGCAGTAACCCGCATCGTCTCAGGCACCGAGTACCAAACCCCGCACGTCGAGCGTTACCTGTGGCAGTCCATGGCTTTGGTCCACGTTGAAATCTCCTTTGATTCATTGGTAAGACTCAATTAGTAAGGGAGCCTAAAGATTGTGATGTCCAGCATAGGGTACTGCGATAGGATTTGGAAAGACTGCCTAACCAAAGGATTGATCACATGATCACAGGAGCCCCCTCCGGAACCTCCGCCGGGCCCCTGCCGCGGGCGCTGGCAAGCGCCACGGACCGACGCTTCCTGGAGCATCTACTCGTCCACGGCCCCAGCTCACGCACCGACATCGCCGCATCCACCGGACTCTCGCGCCCCACCGCCTCGGAGGCCGCCACGCGCTTGTCTCAAACCGGTCTACTGAGAATCGTCGAAACACCCCCGGCCAAAAAACGAGGCCGGATACCGGAGATCTACGACCTGGATCCGGCGTACGGACACACGCTCTCGCTCGCCGCGGCGGCCGGGCGGACCCGGGTTCAAACCCACGACCTGCGTGGCATATTGCTTGATGAAACCACCCTAGACCTGCCCGATTCCATGACCCCGGGCGAATTCGAGACAACCCTGCGGGATCTTGTCACAACCACGGTCAGTGCCACTGGTTCCCCGTGTCTGGCGGCAACCGCCTCGCAGGGCAACCCGGTGGATCCGGTCTCCCAGCGCCCGGTGGTCCTGCCGGCTTCCGCGTTCCCGGAAGGGCGCGGTGACGTGGGCGCGCTCTTACGCGAAATATGCAGCGGACCGGTGCGCCTGGACAACGACGTGAACTGGGCGACCCTGGCCGAACAGCGCATTGGTGTCGCCCGCGGAATCGACGAGCTCATCATGGTTTATCTGGGACCCGGCGTCGGCGCCGGATTGGTGATGTCCGGAACCGTCCAGCGTGGCAGACACGGTGCCGCCGGCGAACTGAGCTACCTGCGCTCGGGAGGACGGACGTTGATCAGCCAGCTGCTGGAACACGGAATAGCGGCCCCCGGCAAGGATCGGCTCGACGTTCCCGGATGCTTGTCGCTTTTTGAAGCTACGCCGGCCCCGGATAACGCCCGGCTTTTCGTCGAGGCCGTTGCCCGGCAAATCGCCAACATTGCCGCAATCACCGATCCACAGGCGGTGGTGCTCAGCGGGCCGATCGCCGACAGCGCCGCCTTCACGCGGATGCTCGTCCGGGCCCTGCAGCCGCTGCTGCTCAATGCAGACCTCGAGGTGCTGTCCAGCGCCTTGGGCGAGGACGCTCCCCTGATCGGGGCCAGCCTGGCCGCACGGGATATGGCCGAATCCCACTTCTGGGGCAACTACCGCTCCTGATGCGCGGTTCCCCTCCCGGTCCGGCGGCGCCATATCGAGGACAACCTGGCGGACCCGACACGTGGAACCGAGGCAATCGCGTCTTCACACCACATCGCCAGGCGCACGCGGCCCAAGACCTTCGCCGCATTCCGCCGCACTCATCCCTTCCGCACGCTGAAATTCCGCGGAAGGCGGCGGGAGCAATTCGGATCCAGCCCCCTCACTTCCCTCATGCCTAGCTCGCCAACGCGGCGTTAGATGAGTTTGCGTAAGAAATGCGAAAGAATGAGCATTCACATTCACGAAGGCGAGCACCACATGATCAATCTCCAGCAAGACGCCGACGGCAACGTTCGTATGCGTGCCATCTACCCCAAGGGCGTACGGGTTAACGTCATCTTTACCGATGGCACACAGGAAGAATTCACCGGGCAGCGCCTGAATGAACTGCGTGAGGCCGCCAATGCCGCATTCCGGCTGGCCAACGCCCTGGATGCCAAGGGTTTTGACCGCAACAAGGGCAAGCCGGTGCCCCGCAACAAGATCGTCGAATTTGTGCCGATCAGTCCCGGCATGTCCACGCAGTAGCCGAGCAAAGCCGGGGAGTCTGTTGCCGAACGTTGCCAGATGCGTTCTGAACCGTGGACCAAATATCCCGCAAAACATAGGTCCCTCTCTCCAAACCGTTGTCATTCGCTGCCGGGGTGGTTCGAGCTGGGGTTGGACCCCCCGGCTCTGCTACGCACGGACCTCCGCACCGACTTGCGGAAGCCCCCTCCCGTTGGGTGGCGTTCACCAGTTAGAAACCTTCCACCGATAGACATCTAGGGTTAGTCCCCTTACTCACTCGCTATCCGTTGGGAAACACATGTCCATATCCAGGCGCCCGCTGCGCCGATTCACCCGCGCGTCGGCGGCAATTGCCGCCCTCGCGGTAGCAGGTTCCGCATTCTATGCCGCCGGCGCCGTCGCAGATATCGTCCCCGATCCGATTTCCCATTCGACGAAGGGAGCCGGGCTCGAGCTCAATGCGATCGGCTCCTACGAGACCGGGATCTTCGACAAGTCCGCAGCCGAAATCGTCACCTACCACGCCGCCAGCAAGCGCCTGTTCGTGGTCAACGCGCAGGCCGGGGCGGTCGACGTCCTGGACATTGCCGACCCGACCAAGCCCACCAAGCTCTACTCCATCTCCGGCTCCGGCATCGCCAACTCCGTGGCCGTGCGCGCCGACGGCCTGGGCGTCATTGCCTTGGAGTCGAGCACCAAGACCGCCAAGGGATCGCTGCTCTTCTTCGACGCCAACGCAGCGACCGCCGCCATGCTCGGGTCCGTCACGGTCGGCGCCCTGCCGGACATGGTCACGATCTCCAAGGACGGCAGCTACGCCGTGGTAGCCAACGAGGGCGAGCCGGCGGATGACTTCTCCTCCGACCCCGAGGGCTCGATCAGCGTCCTCACCCTGCCGGCCACACTCGCGGCCCCCGCGCAGTCGGCAGTCAAGACGGCCACCTTCCACGAATTCGAGGAAGGCGGTTCCAAGCAGCTGCCCTCCGGGGTCCGCGTCTTTGGCCCCGCCCCGCATGGGGACGACATGCCGGTCTCGCGGAACCTGGAACCCGAATACATCGCCATCGACGGCACCACCGCCTACGCCGCACTGCAGGAAGCCAACGCGGTGGCGGAGATCGACCTGGCAAGCGCCACCGTCACAGCGATCCGTTCCCTGGGCCTCAAGGACCACTCACTGGCAGGCAACGGCCTGGATGCCTCCGACAAGGACGACGCTCTCGACATCAGGTCCTTCGAGGGCCTCAAGGGCGCCTACATGCCCGACGGAATCAACGCCTACACCTCCGGCTCCACCACCTACCTGGTCACCGCCAACGAGGGCGATGCCCGCGAATGGGGCGACTACGTCGAGGGCGCACGCGTCAAGGACCTGGGCTCCGACGGGCTCGCCCCCGTCTGTGCGGACAGCCCCGCAGCAGCCCTCACCGGCGACAATGACCTGGGCCGCCTTAACGTGACCACCGCTTCCGGCCTGAACGAGGCGGGCGACTGCTACGAGGAACTCGTTTCCTTCGGCTCGCGGTCCTTCTCCATCTGGACCACCGACGGCAAGCAGGTCTTCGACTCGGGCGACGACTTCGAGAAAATCACCGTCGCAGCCAACCCCGACTTCTTCAACTCGAACCACTCCGAGTCGAACCTCGAGGGACGCAGCGACGACAAGGGCCCGGAACCCGAAAACCTGGCCATCGGGACAATCGGCGATTTCACCTACGCCTTCATCGGCCTTGAGCGCGTCGGCGGTGTCGCTGTCTACGACGTGACCACCCCCGCCTCCGCCACGTTCGTCACCTACATCAACAACCGCGACTTCTCGCAGTCCGTCGAGGACGGCGGAGACCTCGCCACGGCCGGGGACCTCGGTCCCGAGGGGCTGGCGTTCATTCCCGCCGAGGGTTCGCCCACCGGCACCCCGATGCTCGCGGTGGGCAACGAGGTCTCGGGCACCACCACCCTGTTCTCCATCACCGGCGACGCGGTTCCCGCACCTGCACCCGCGGAGCCGGCGACCACCAGCATCCAGGTCCTGGGCATCAACGACTTCCACGGCCGCATCGAGGCCAACGGCGCCGAGGCAGGTGCCGCGGTCTTGGGCGGTGCGGTCAAGGAACTGAAGGAAAAAAACCCCAACACGCTCTTCGTCTCGGCGGGCGACAACATCGGCGCCTCGACCTTCACCTCGTTCTCCCAGCAGGACAACCCGACCATCGACGCGCTCGGCGCGGCGGGCCTGGATGTTTCGGTCGTGGGCAACCACGAATTCGATGCGGGCTTCGAGGACCTCCTCTCGCGCGTCATCCCGCGCTATGCGGAGTCCACCGGCAATGACGGTGCCGACTACGCACTTGCAGCCAACGTGTATGGGAAGGGCACCACGACCCCGGCGCTGCGCGAATACGCGATCCGCGAGGTCGACGGCGTAAAGATCGGATTCATCGGCACCGTCACCGAATCCACCGCCTCCATGGTCTCTCCCGCCGGCATTGCCGACATCGAGTTCGGTGACCAGCTCGAGGCCGCCAACCGCGTCGCCGGGCAGCTGTCCGACGGCAACGATTCCAACGGCGAGGCCGACGCGATCGTGCTGCTGACGCACGACGGTTCGGCAGTGGATAGCTGCGAGGCCATTGCCACCGAAAAGACCACCTACGGCGAACTGGTGCGCAAGGCCTCGGGAAAGATCGACGCGATCTTCTCCGGCCACACCCACCAGGGGTACGACTGCTCCTTCCCCGTCGAGGGCTGGGCCGCAGGGCTTGAACGCCCCGTCATCCAGACCCACCAATACGGCACCACCCTCGGCGCCCTGGCACTGGAAATCGACCCGGAAACCAAGGACGTAGTGTCCCTGGACGCCGAACTGCTCCCGCTGACCACCACCGACGAAGCGACAGAGGAAACCACCGCGAACTACCCGGCGCTGTCGAGTGTCAGCAAGATCGTTGAAAAGGCCTCGGCCGAGGCAGAAGTTGCAGGTGAGGTCAGGGTCGGCGAGATCAGCGCCGACATCCTCCGCGGCGGCACCGAAGGCTCGGACCGCGGCGTCGAATCGACGCTCGGCAACCTGGTTGCGGACATGCACCTGTGGTCCACCTCGAATGATTCCTTTGGCGGCGAAAAGGCCGACATCGGCATCATGAATCCCGGCGGGCTGCGCGCCGACTTGCTCTTCGGCGAAGACGGCACCGTCAGCTACAAGGCCGCCGCAGGCGTCCAGCCCTTCGGCAACACGCTGGTCACCAAGGACCTGACCGGCGCGCAGCTCAAGGAGATCCTCGAGGAACAGTGGCAGCCCGATGGATCCTCACGTCCCAAGCTGCACCTGGGCATCTCCGCGGACCTGTCCTACACCTATGACCCGGATGCAGCGCGCGGGGAACACATCACGAGCGTGTTGTTCAAGGGCATTGAGGTCACCGCGGAGCAGGTCTTCCGCGTGGCGGCCAACTCCTTCCTGGCCGAGGGCGGGGACAACTTCACCACCTTCGCCAAGGGCACCAACGTCGCCGACAGCGGCCAGATCGATTTGGTCGCAGCCGTCGAGTACTTCAAGGCACACGCGATGGTCGACCCCGCCCCGCTGGGCCGCGCCGTCGTGGCCGGCACCGACTGGGCCACGATCGAACTGGAGAATGCCAACCCCATGCAGGGTGAAACCCTGAAGGCCGAGGTCACCGGGCTCGAGGCGGGCACAAAGATCACTGCGGTCCTGCATTCGGACCCCCTTCCGGCCAGCGATATCCCGGCTGCCAACGCCGAGGGCACCACCGCCTTTGAAATCGCGATCCCGGAAGACTTCGAAACAGGGGCGCACACGCTGCTGGTTTCGACCGAGGGCCGCGAGGACATCGCGCTCGACGTCGAGGTTGCTGCCGCGTCGGCACCGAGCGAAGGCTCGGCGCCAAGCGAGACCCCGGCTCCGAGCGAAGCACCCGAGCAAGGCGGCGAGGAGCAGGTTCCAAGCGAAAGCCCTGCACCTGTCGCACCTCAGGCCAACGACGGCGACAACGAGCCGGAGGCGGTCTCCAAGCCGAACGGGGAGCTCGCCAACACCGGAGCCACGGTCGGCACCATTGCCGGCACCGGCCTCCTGCTGGCCGCCGCGGGCGGGTTCCTGCTCTGGCGCCGCCACCGCATGTCGGTGAGCGACTCCGAGTAGTACCCAGCATCAACCACAAGGGTCCCGGGTTGCCCCCAGGGGGGGACCCGGGCCCCTGTGGTTTACAGGCGCACAAA